>JBBQUC010000132.1:0-8866 GCA_038212815.1 Cytophagales bacterium | reverse complement strand
TGGCGGCAATGACCCGCACATTCACGCGCAGGGTTTTCGTGCTGCCCACCCGCTCAAACTCACCCTCCTGCAATACCCGCAGCAGTTTGGCCTGGAGGTCGAGGGGCATTTCGCCAATCTCGTCCAGAAACAGGGTGCCGCCATCGGCCAGTTCAAACCGCCCCACTTTCTGGCCCGTCGCACCCGTAAACGCGCCCTTTTCGTGGCCAAACAGCTCGCTTTCGATGAGTGTAGGGGGCAGGGCGGCACAGTTGATTTTTACTAACGGCTTATTTTTACGGCCACTGAGTTGGTGTACTGCCCGCGCCAGCAGTTCTTTCCCCGTCCCCGATTCGCCCAGAATTAGCACCGTAGTGTTGGTGGGAGCCACCTGCTCTATCTTCCGCAACACTTTCTGAAACGGCTTGCTTTGGGTAATAATCTCGTCGAACTTACGGGTCAGGGTTATCTCCTCGCGCAGCACGGTATTTTCGGTCTGTAGCTGGTTTTTCAATGTTTCCACCTCAGCCAGGGCCGTAGTCAGGGCGGCTGTTCGAGCGGCTACGAGTTGTTCCATCTGCTGCTGCAACAGGTATAAACTCAGGTGGGTGTTAATCCGCGCTACGACCTCCTGCAACTGAAACGGCTTGGTTATGTAGTCCACGGCCCCCATGTTGAAGCCATTTACCTTGTCGATGATTTCGGTCAGGGCGGTCATAAAAATAACCGGAATCGCCTGGGTAGCGGAGTCGTGTTTAAGCCGACGGCAGGTCTCGAACCCGTCCATGCCGGGCATCATCACATCCAGCAAAATCAGGTGGGGCAGGGCGTAGCGGGCCTGGTCAATGGCGTTTTTGCCATCGCGGGCAACCAACACCTTAAACCCAAACTGAGTCAGGGTTTCGTACAGCACACTGATGTTATTGGGCACATCGTCCACAATCAGAATGGTGCTGCCGCTAATGGCTTCAGAGGGACTGGTCATTGGCTTCGATACATTGGGTTAAATACTCTCTGATTTTTCGGGTGTCGAACTCAGCAGCCCAGTGGCGCAGTAGGCTGGCAAAGGGCACCAGGGCCGGGTTTTGCCGCTCCAGTTCGACCAGGCTACTTAAAATGCTCCCCACATCGCCCTGTCGCGCCAGGTTGAGCAAAGCCGTCAGGGCGGAAGTTGGTGGCAGGGAGCCGGGGGGTATAGGGCCGGGGGCGGGAGGCATGGAGCCGGGCGGGGTGTGTTGCCACAGCAGGTTTAGGTGGGTGCCAATCTTGTCGAGCAGGCTATCGACATCGACGGGCTTAGCCACAAAATCATCGAACCCTTCCTGAAAAGACCGCTGCTGGTTTTGCTCGAATACATTGGCCGAGAAAGCAATCACCTTCGTATTAGCCAGGTCGGGCTGCTCGCGGATGTGCTGTAGAGCCTCGAACCCATTCAGGGTGGGCATCACCAAATCCATCAGAATCAGGTCGGGGCCATGGGTGCGGGCCTGGTCGAGGGCAATTTTCCCGTCGGCAGCTTCATCGACGACAAACCCCAGTCGTTCCAGTAACGACACCATCACCAGGCGATTGTCGGGGTTATCGTCGGCCACCAGAATCCGGCGTTTTGGCCCGGCATAGCTCGTTACATCCCCCATCTGGTTCTGCTGGCCAGGCACTACTCCCCCCTCTGATGCCGTGAGTGGCAGGCTAACGGTAAAGGTACTACCGCTGCCCAACTGGCTGCTTACCTGCACCTGCCCGCCCATTAGGGTCACTAGCTGGTCGGAGATGGCCAGCCCTAAACCCGTGCCTTCGGTAAACTGCCGGGCATCGCGCACCTGGTAAAAAGGCTGAAAAATGGCTGTAAGCCGGTCGGCGGGAATCCCGATGCCGGTATCTGTTACCCGGAACACCACCCGAAACTGGCCGGGGCGCAGGGTTTGGCTACTTACAGCCAGGGTTACGCTGCCCTGTTCGGTAAATTTCAGGGCGTTGTTCAGCACGTTGTTCAGTACCTGAGTCAGCCGTTTTTCGTCGGCCAGCACCCAGGTTGGCAAGGTGGTTTCGGTCTGGTAGGCAAAGGCCAGTTCTTTCTGAGCCGCCCGCACCCGAAAAATAGCGGTGAGGTTGGTCAGCAGGTCGGGCAGGTTCACGGCGGTGCGCTGAAAATCGAACCGGCGAGCCTCAATCTTGGCAATATCCAGCACCTCGTTGATAAGGGTCAGCAGGTGTTCGCCACTGTTGCGGATTATCCCCACCCCCCGCTGCTGCCCACTGGTCAGGTTCTGGTCGCGCTGGAGCAGTTGGGCAAAGCCCAGAATGCCGTTTAGGGGAGTACGCAGTTCGTGGCTCATGGTGGCCAGAAATTCACTCTTGGCGCGGTTCGCACTTTCGGCCACTTCTTTGGCTATCTGTAATCGGTCGGCCTGCGCCATTAATTCTTCTTTCTGCTCTACTACCTGCGCGGTACGTTCTTGTACGGTGGTTTCCAGCTTCAGTTTTTCGCGGGTGAGCCGACGGGTATAATACCGCACCAGGCCATACACGAGTTGGCCGGCAACCAGAATGTACAGGGCATACGCCCACCACTCCCGATACCAGGGGCGTTCAACGGTCAGGGCAAAGGTAGCCTCGCGGCTGAGTTGGCCGTACGGGTCGCGGGCGCGAACGGTAAAGGTGTATTGACCAGCGGGCAGGTTGGTATAGTCTTTCCAGGTTTCGCGGCTCCATTTCGACCAGACCGAGTCTTGAGCAGCCTGGGTACTCTCATCCCGACGGGCCGCCAGCAGCCGGTACTGGAACTCATTCTCGCCATCGCCCACAAAACTGGTGGCCGAGAACCGGAACGAGACATCCCGATACCGAAATGGAATGGTACTGCCGGGGGTCGGATTGGCTGGTTGCCGGTTTCCCCCCGCCCACAGCAGCGAGTCATTGGTTAGCAGCCGCACCGACCGAATCAAGGCTGGGTAATCAGGGGGCATACTCATCTGCGCCCCGTCGTACCGAAACAAACCTTCATCGTTCCCCAGCCATACCAGGCCATTCGCTTCGGGATAGACCACATAGCCTCCGCGCATAATAGGCTTCAGGCTCAGGCTGTCCACCAGCCACGTCTCGGCTCCCTGCCGGTGCAGGGCAATAGGTGGCTTGGCAAACCAGAGTTTATGGGCCGCATATTCGGCCAGAAAAGGCGCGTCGGTCTCCGGCACCCGCAGGGGCTTTCCCGCCACTGTTTCGGGCGTAAAGACAGGCCGACTGGCTGGGCCACTTGCCCGATACACCTGCCCTGCCGATGCAAACAATACCCCTGCCGAGGTGGGGAAAACGTAACTACCCGATGCCAGCGTTTTATCCGGGAAAGCAACGGGCAGTGCCGCCGTAGTCAGGCTGCTGGCCAGGCGGAAGAATCCCGCATGCCGGGTGCCTACCCAGATGGTATTATCAGCCCCCTGCGCCAGCGATACAGCCTCGGTTCGGAGGTTGCCCACCTCACCAGCATCCACCCAGCGGTTGCCCCGTTTGTGGTAGGCCCGCAGCCCACTACCCAACGCAACCAATAACTGGTTAGAACCAACCCGAAGCAGCGCGTTAACGGTCTGCCCATCCGTCGGGATGGTTTCGAGCAGTTGGCCATTGCGCACCCGCCAGATATACCCCGATGCCCCCGCCAGCAGGTCGGGGCCGTCGGCCAGCAGGGTCCAGCAGGACGCTTCGGTGCCGGGAACGGCCACAAACTGCCCGGTAGCGTCCTGCCAGCCCAGCAGCCCTAAACTGGTACCAATGTATAACGTATTCGCGTGCCGCCGAATGGCCCAGACCGTTGAGCGAACATTGAGGCTGCTCTCGAACCGGCTGACGGGCAGGGTGAACTCAACCCGGTCCAGGCCGCTGCCCGTACCTACCCAGAGTGATTTTTCGCGGTCGTAGTATAAACTCAGAATGGCGTTGCGCCGGAGACCGTTGCTCTCGTCGATGCGCTGGAGTTCATGCCCACGCTCATCAAAAATCCGCACGCCCCCCCGCGCCGTACCGATAGCGTAACTATGGGTGCCCATTTTTGGATTGGGCATATAAATAACCCGAAACACCCGGGCTGTATGCAGCCAGCTATCGGCCTGAGTGGGCATGGGGTCGAGCCGGGCGGGGGCAGTGCCGGTAGCAGGACTGTACCGAAACAGGCCACCCGTACAGGTTACCACCAGCCATTGCTGCCCACCGGGGTACGGCAAAATGGCCTCGACCAGTTCGCGGTTTAGCCGCTCGGTGGCAGGCAGGGGCCGTAGGGAGGCTGTGTTGCCCTCGCGGAGGTCTTGCCCCAGCAGTTGACCGGATTTTGCCTGCACCACCAGCCAGTGCTGCACCACGCTGGCATGCCGAATGCCGCCTGTCGGTGCGCCCGCCGGGGGTAAGTTCCAACTCTGAATGGGCTGGTTGGGTACATAGCGATACACGCGCTGGCCTGTACCGAAAAACACGCCCCTGTCGGTAGCAAACACCCGTACTACTTTCGAGATGGGCTGGCTGGCAGCCGGGAGTTGGCTGCTTAGCGATACATACCGCCGTTGGCCGCGTTCGTCGGCCTGGAGGTAGCCAAAATCGGTATCGGTACCCACATAGACCGTACCGAGCGAGTCGGTGGCGAGGGCGCGAACAATGAGACCGGGTACGGGCAAAAGTGTCCAGGCACTGCCATCAAATTCGAGCAGGCCGTGCTGGTTACCGACATACAGTACCCCCCGGTTGTCTTGCGTAATGGCGCGATTTTCGGGATGGGCACCGTAGGTTTTAGGCGCGTAGTGCCGAATAAACGGCAAGCCCGCAGGCTGGCTGAGCAGCAAGTCGGGGAGTAACAGCAGCCCTAAAAGCAGATAAATCAATTTCATAGTAGTACTGTTCTCCACAAATTTCAGTCCTGCCCGGTAGGTCTAGCCTGATAAAGGGGTTACTGCCAGTCAGCCGGGTGCTCTGTGGCCCGTTTCACCCCAGAATGGCCACTTCGCCTGCCCCCAGATAGTACCCATTGCTCCTCCGTCTCCAGGGTAGTAAAGCGAACAGTAGGCGGGCTTTACCGAAATATCGAAAAAAACCCGATATTCCGAAGGGCAGCGTTTCGGGGTATGCCCAACCTAAGTCTGTAAAAAAGGCGTTTCCGGCCTCTGGCTGGCTATTTTGGGATGCTGGCACGGGGCGGCATTAATTTGGCAATACCCTGGGCAGACGGCCTACTGCCGCTCGATGAACGAAACATCCATGACTGCCCGTACTCCACTAAAACCCCTACTGTTCCTGCTGGTGACCCTGCTGCCTGCCCTAACGGTTGCGCAGGCCCAGCCCACTGCATTTGCCCGGATCGACCAGACTGCCGACCTCAGCCTGGCCTCGACCGGTACGTTCACCACAGCCGCGCTATCGCTCAACCGACTGCACGGGCTGGGTCACGCGCACCGATTCAGAATTGGGTACGGCCTGCGGCTGACCTCGGCCTTTGGTTCCAACACCGACTACCGCACGGCCCCGGCTCGGCTAACCTCTGGACACGAAAGCCTGGTAGCGTTATTCAGCGATGACATTATAGCCAATATCGACACCCTACGGCTCACAAAAACTCAGGTCAATTCACTTAATATCAGTATTTTACTAGAATCCGCGCTCAGCCATCGGATCGATGTAGGGTTTACTATCGACGCACTGGGAGTCAGTGCCGGGGGTAAACAAACGGGTATCTTCACGGCCAACAGCCCGGCGCGGTCAGGGTTGAGTGGTAGTGTACAGGAGGCTAGTCCAACCTCGGTGAATCTATTGCTCATCAGCGACAGCGACCGGGGAAGCCTCAACTCCGAGTTATATGCCCGCTACCGGGTGTCGCCCCGGTTCAGTGTACGCGGAGGGCTTAATTTTCAGTTTACCGAATACACCACCACCCGCAAACTAACCTTCGACAATGACCGTTTCAGAGCCAAGAACCTCCTGCCGCTCCTGGCCGTATCGTATCACTTCTAACCCTATGCACACACGCATCAACAACCTGGTCGGCTGGACTTTTCTCTATCTGCTGGCCACCCTACCCGCCCTGAGCCAGCCCGTCTGGCACCCAACCAAAACAGCGGTAACGTTCGTGATTCGAAATGCAGGCCTGGCTGTTACCGGTTCCTTTAGTGGGTTTGCGGGCAACCTCACCTTCGACCCCGCCAAACCCGCGCAGAGTAAGCTGGTCGCCACCATCGAAACCGCCACCCTCAGCACGGGCATTGGTATGCGCGACAATCACCTCCGCAAAACGGATTATTTCGATGTGGACACGTATCCCCGCATCAGCCTGACTTCGGTAACCCTTGAGAAAAAGGCCGATATGGCCTACTCCGGTATTTTTGACCTGACCATCAAAGCGACCACGCGCCGGGTAACCATTCCGTTTACCTTCACCCAAACGGGCAGTACGGGGCAGTTTCTGGGCCAGTTCATGCTGAATCGGCTTGATTACCAGGTGGGTAAATCGAGTTTTCTGATGAGCAATAACGTAACCATTTCCCTGACCATTCAGGTGCAATCCAGTCTTTAGCAACAATAAACAACCAACCAATGAACCTCATCCTCAACGTAGTCGGGTGGTTAACCCTGCTGGCACAGCCCACGCCCCCCATCCCGGCCAGGCCGCACGAGCCAGTAGTCGTACTTGAACTATTCACCTCTCAGGGATGCTCCAGTTGCCCACCCGCCGACCGGCTGCTGGCCGAAACCCTGCGTATGACCCGCCAGAAAGGGCAGCGCGTCTATGGCTTATCGTTCCATGTCGATTACTGGGATCACCTCGGCTGGCGCGACCCGTTTAGCCAACACCTCTTTACCGAGCGGCAGCGGCAATACAGTCGGCAGTTTGCCAGTAGCGGTCTCTACACCCCGCAAGTAGTCTTGAATGGGCAGCAGGAGTTTGTTGGCTCTAACCGCAACCAGTTAAACCGGCTCCTGCCCGAAGCTACCCGCAACCCCGCGCCGGTAACCGTATGGCTCGATGCCCCCGTTGCCTCGGCCCAACAGCTTACCCTGCCCTATACGCTCGATGGCGACCTCACCGACCTAGTGCTGAACATTGCGGTGGTTAGCACCACCACCTCGACTACCGTGCAGCGGGGCGAAAACGGCGGGCGGACCCTGACCAACGATAATGTGGTGCGGGTGTTTCAGACGGTGGCGGCCACGAAAACCGGGCAACTGACCCTGCATTTACCCGCCAGCTACAACCAGGCCACCGGAGCCGTGATTGCGTATGTACAATCGCGCCGGACGGGGGCCATCGTTGGAGCCGATGCTGTGGAGTTGCATTAAACAAAACTAAAAACAACTACTATTTATGACTATGAATGCCGCTATTGTACTGGGTGGACTGCTGCTTAGCTCCTCCCTATGGCTAACCGGGCCATCGCCCGAGCTAACCACCACTGCCCCCACCCTGAATCCACCGCAACGGCAGACCAGACGGGTCGAGAAGACGGCTGCTGAGTGGCGTAAACTACTGACTGCCGATCAGTTTGCCATTACCCGGCAGGCTGGCACTGAGCGACCGTTCACCAGCCCACTTGTGGAGAACCATGCGCGGGGAGAGTTTCGGTGTGTATGCTGCCACGAGCCGCTCTTTGGGTCGGCGGCTAAATTTGAGTCGGGTACGGGCTGGCCGAGTTTTTACGCCCCCCTCCGCAAAAGCGTGCTCACTGAAATCAGGGATACCAGCCTGGGCATGGCCCGCACCGAAGTGCAGTGCGCCGTGTGCGATGCCCACCTGGGCCATGTGTTCGACGATGGCCCAGCCCCCACCGGTCTGCGGTACTGCATGAATGGCGTGGCCCTGGAATTTGTGAAACAAGCCAACTAAACAAGAGTATGAAACAGATTCAATTGATGAGTATGAGCCTATGGCTGCTGATGAGCTGCGCACAGGCACAGGATACGACCCCAGCCAAACTGCCGACCCCAAAACCCGGTGAAGCCGTGGCTACCTTTGCTGGTGGCTGCTTCTGGGCGCAGGAAGAAGGGTTCGACCAGCTAAAGGGTGTTCGGGAGGTGATTTCCGGGTATTCGGGCGGTACGGTTGCGAACCCCACCTACACGCAGGTTGGCACCGACATGACCGGCCACGCCGAATCGGTGCAGGTCTATTACGATCCCAGCCAACTTAGCTACCGCGATTTGCTGCATGCCTTTTTTGCGGGTCACGACCCCACCACCTTAAACCGGCAGGGGCCTGATTCGGGCCGCGACTATCGGTCAGTGGCTTTTTACCGCACCCCCGCCGAGAAAGCCGACATTGAGGCTGTAATTCAGGAGGTAAATGCCTCGAAACACTTTGCGGGGCCGGTTGTCACGGAGGTCATGCCATTCCGGGTGTTTTATCCGGCAGAAAACTACCATCAGAACTACTGCAAGCTCCATCCCGGCCAGCCGTATATCCAGTCGGTCTCGTTGCCCAAAGTAGCCAAGCTACGGAAGGCAATGGCGGGTAAGCTCAAAACAGAAAACTTGTAAGCTGTGCCGGGGTAGCCGACTGGTTGCCCCAGCCTTATCACTCCCTGATTTTGGCCTTTAGCTGATCAATTTGTTGTTGATAGTCTTTTTTCATAGCAATGAGATAGAGGGTCAACTCCTCCACCTTCTCCAACAGTCTAGCGTTTAACTGGGCCGCATCCATGCCCTGCTTCACCATCTCCTGAGCTGAGGGAACACCCGGCAAATGCTGATTGGTCTGCACATACTGTGCCACCTCGTTGAGTGGTCGCAACGCATAGCCAGGGGCAAACACCCGGTCGCTCCACTCACTCACACTCCCCACCTGAACCCGGTAGCGACTCAGCACTACCTCTCCCCGCTCATCTACACTCAGAAAACGGTCACTGCTGTGCGTACTAAGGCT
>JBBQUC010000131.1:0-8866 GCA_038212815.1 Cytophagales bacterium | reverse complement strand
CCTGCAACTCATTACCAACGAATTCAGTGCTGATGAGCAGCAGACCGGCACCGCCGAGGCCATCCGCGACCGGGTCACTTCCGTTCGGTTTGCGCACACCCCCCGCTTCCTCGAAACTGTGTATCGGCGGCAACGCAATTTGCTGGGGCCAGCCGCCGTGGGGGCCAAACACCAGTTGTTCTGGTTCTCCGATTTCCAGAAAAGCACCGCTGGCGATCTGGCTAAATTGAAAATAGATACCACTGACCGGTTGTTTCTGGTGCCCATGAATGCTCAGGCTACCCGCAATGTGTATGTCGATTCAGTCTGGCTCAGCACGCCCTTTATCCGCGAGTTGCAGAACAACAGCCTAAACGTAAAACTAAGCAATAGTGGCCGCGAGGGGGTGCGTAATTTGCCCGTGCGCCTGTACCTCGATAATGTGCAGGTGTCAACGGCTTCGGTCAATATCGACCCGAACGGCTCAGGGCAGGCATCGCTGAATTTTAGCGTTACTAAAAAAGGCTATCACCGGGGCCGGATTGTATTCGATGATTATCCCATTACCTTCGATAATGAGTACTTTTTTGTGATCGAAGCCTCGCCCTCTATTCGGGTGCTGCACATTGCCGGGCAAACTACCCTACCGGGGCAAGACTATGTAGAGGCCGTTTACGACAATGATAGCCTGTTTGTGCACCGCCGGTTTACGGCCCAGAACTTCGATGTAGGGCAACTGAAAGAGACGGATTTGGTGGTGTTGGAAGGCCTGCCGCAGGTGAATGGCACCCTCCGCACCGAACTGGAACGGTTTGTGCAACAGGGCGGCTCCCTCACGGTTATTCCGCCTGTCCAGCCCGATATGGCCAGCTACGGCCCCTTTTTGGCCAGCCTGGGTGTGGCTGGTCTGACGCAAACGACGGTCACTACGCCGGGAGCCACGCCAACCACCCTGCCCCTGGCTAACCCCGACCGGCAGAATCCCTTCTTCCGGGATGTATTCCAGCAAACCTTTCAGCAGGAAGCCCTGAACCTACCCTCGGCGGCCCCTGTGTGGCGGTGGAATGCGGGGCAACGGCTACTGGCCCTGCGGGATGGGCAACCATTTCTGACCCAATCGAGGGCGGGGGCGGGTACGGTGTATGTGCTGGCCAGCCCCCTGGCAGCTGAGTTTGGGAACCTGGCGCAACACGCCCTGTTTGTGCCAGTCATGTATAAAATGGCGGCTCTAAGCGTACGGGCGCAGCGCACGGCCTACTCCTTCGATGAAAACCTGATTAACCTGCCCCTACCTAACACCCCCACGGGTGCGGGCGACAAAGCCGTTTATAAACTTAAGAAAGATAAGTTGGAGCTGATTCCGGTGCAGCGGGTGGTGGGTAGCCAACTGCTGCTCGAAATGCCCAAAAGCAACCAGCTAAATGCCGGGCAGCAAATAGAATCGGGCTATTATGCCTTGCAAACGGGTGATAAAACCGAGCGGCTGCTGGCCTTCAATCATGGTCATGCCGAATCGGCTATGGCGTTTTATAGCCCTGCTGAACTGCGTCAGGCGTTTGCCGGGCAAGCCAACGTAGAGGTGTTCGACAGCATTCAGGATGGCGACTTTGTGCAAGTGCTGGAACGCGAAAACCTCGGCACTAACCTCTGGAAATACTGCCTGTTGGCGGCTCTGGCCTTTTTGCTGATGGAAATAGGGCTGGTGCGATTTATGAAGGGGTAGATTCTACAAAAATAATTTGGTCATACTATTTGCATAAAAACTGTGCAAATAGTGTGACCAAATTATTTTGAACGGGAACATTTCGCCTGATTGAACCCCAATAGGTAATGGTCGGTTAGGTAGGAATAACTAGTTCTGATAGCTAACTTATGTCATTTTCAACCCTCGGCTTGTCCGAACCGCTGCTCAAAGCCATTGCCGATCAGCAATATACTAAGCCTTACCCGATTCAACGCGACGCGATACCGGCTATTTTGCAGGGCAAAGACCTGCTGGGTATTGCCAAAACGGGTTCCGGCAAAACGGCCAGCTTTGTGTTGCCCATCCTGGAGCTATTCCACCGCGCCAAAACGGTGAGCAGTGCATCGGTGAGTGTGCTGGTGCTGGTGCCTACGCGGGAGTTGGCCGTACAGGTGGCCGATGTATTTCAGACGCTGGGTGCCAATCTGTTTCCGAAAATTAAAACCGTAGCGGTGTATGGCGGGGTGGCTGTCAATCCGCAGATGCAGGCCGTATTTGGGGCCGAAATTATAGTTGCCACACCGGGGCGGCTGCTGGATTTAGTGGCCTCTAACGCCCTAAAGCTATCGGCAGTAGAAATTTTTGTACTTGATGAAGCTGATAAAATGCTCGACCTGGGCTTTGCCGACGAGATGAACCGGGTGATTGACCTGCTGCCCAAACGGCGGCAAACGGTACTGTTCTCAGCCACCCTGGGCGATGCCATTCAGGACATGAACGCGAGCCTGCTGCATAACCCTATTCGGGTAGAGATTGCCGATGAGCCAGACGATATTGACCAGATCAGTCAGCGGGCCTACCGGGTTAGTGCCGAACGAAAAGGGCCATTGCTACGCTACCTGATTAAGTCAAGGGAAATGAAACAGGTTTTAGTATTTGTCTCCTCCACCCGCACTGCCGACAACTTAGTGGTGAAACTGAACAAGAACGGCATACAGGCGGCAGCCATGCACAGCCAGAAAACGCAGGGTGCCAGAACCGAGGTGCTGCGGCAGTTTAAGGCAGGCAACCTAACGGTGCTGGTGGCTACTGATCTCCTCTCGCGGGGCATTGATATTCAGTTTCTGCCCCATGTTATTAATTTTGACTTGCCCCGCTCACCCAAAGACTATATTCACCGCATTGGCCGCACGGGCCGGGCCGAAGCCGCTGGCGAAGCTATCTCACTGATTATTCCCGACGATGAGCATCATTTCAAAATTATCCAGAAAAAAATGGGCAAGCGGGTCGAGATGACCGAAACAGACGAATTAGAGTTGATGGGGTTTTAAGTGAGGCTTTTGTCTTCGCTGCCCAGTTCCAGAAAGATGTCAACATCAATTTTTGCTGCGGATGCCGACGGCTGAAGCTAAGCGAAAGCAGAAAAACTACATACTTAGTGCAGCCTCACCCCAGCCAGCCTTTAATACGCGCAGGTAATTTTCGGAGCAAATCTGGTTGATTTGGGCATCGCTGAAATGGGCCTCCCGCAACGCGTTCGGAATCTGCTGCATAGCGGCAGCGGTAACCAGATCGTCGGGTACTTGCGAGAAGCCGTCGAGGTCGGAGCCGATAGCGATGTGGGTGCAGGAGCCACGGCCTAACTCCCGGAGCCGTTTAATAGTGTCGACCACAAAATTGAGGCCGTTATCGCGGTGCGTCAGGCTGTCTTCTTCTTTGCCAACCAGCCAGTAGTTCATAAAAATGACTCCAATTACCCCACCGCAATCAATAATCTCCTGTACTTCCTCAGGAGACGGCAGACAGTCTTTATCGGCTTGCAGCATCTGGAAAACGGGGTCGATGCACGGCTGAATACCCGTGTGCGAGAATACTAAAGGGCGCAGGGTTTTTCCTGCCGCAGCCCGCTCGCGGTTAATGGCATAAACACGGCTACGGGCTTCGGGTGGGCAGTGTACCAGGTCGATGATAATACCCACGTCCAGCAGTTTATGAATCAGCTTTTCGCCGATATTATCCTGATGCGGGTTTAGGCCAGTAAAGGTACGGGGTACATTCGCTTCGTCGTAGTGTAACAAATGCTTCGATGCGGGTGGAATACCTCCCTGCGACGAGACAATGATGTTCTCGAAGAAATGAGCAATGGTTAACTGGCAAACTCCCGCGCGGGCATACTGTTCGATGGTGGCTTCATACACGGCCAGGGTTTCGTTATTGCCTAGATGATGGGCGCCTTCCAGGCTGTGCAGAAAAATAGTTTTTCCAGCCTGCCAGTCGCGTTCAAACTGGGCGAAGGTGTGGGGTATCGACAGGGGCCGCTCCGGGTTAGCCGCGCCTTGAATAGCCACCTCAAACCGCAGAATACTAGACAGCGTATTGGCAACAGTGACACCCGGTACATCCTTATTTTCAAAGATGTGTTCAATAGCGGGTCCGTTCAGCAGGTTCAGCATTCGGACCAGAATACCCAGCACAACGTTTCGGTTTACATCCAGTAATCCATGCTCGATGATGTGGTGAACCGATACGGCTACCCGAACATGCCCGGTTTGCATGTTCGGAATATCGACGTGCATACCCGTCGGGACTATATCGGGTAGTGGGTGGTGGCGTTCGGTGATGTGGTGGCCAAAATTTACTTTCATGGCCGGGTGGCAGTGGATATCGATAATGTCGAACATGGGTTGGAGGGGTCTTACAGGGTGTCTAAAATATGGCGGATATGCGCAACAGCCGCTTTCCGGCGGGTGCCGTACTGTTTTACGTAGTTAGGTTGGTCGTAGAGTACATGAAACGGAGAAATGTCTGGCTCATCCACCGCCATCTCGTTATGGTGTGGCAGGGCACCACGTAGCGAGAAATTATCACCCGGATCGTTGATTAACCCCTTAGGGATAACCGAAATACTTTCGCTAAGTGAATCTTCCAGGCTGGCTTTCCGCTGTCCATCTTCTTTGGTCATGGCATACCGCCCGGAAATAAGGATGCCTTTCCAGCCTGCAATCACCGTATTGCGGTCATGGCCGGTAAACACCAGCTTATTAACGCTGCATTTCTTCAGTTTCGCTTTAAAGGTAGGGTCGGCAACGTAGTCGGCACTGGCAATGGGTGCATCTATGTGAGCAGGGTCGAAGATAGCGACGTTACCCTGAGCGTCATGTTTCGCAAAATGTGCGTAGGTCGAGTGAGCATAGAAATCGGCAACGGCGTGTAGTGCTTTGCAAAGGGGGAAAATGTGCTGCTGATCGGCCTTGAACAGCGCAATGTTTTTGGCTACTTCGGCCCAGCCTTGTTTAATATAGCCACTATCGAAATGCTCGATGGGCGTATAGCTGTTAAACAGCGGATTATCGACATCATCCACTACCTTGCCGAAGAAAATAAATGCTTTCCGAAAGCGGGCTTCGAGTTGATCCAGGAAAGGCGATCCGGCGGCTGCTTCTTCAATAATGCCTTTATGAACATCGCCATGAAAGCGGGTGTTTAGTTTGTTCCACCGCTTGTTTATCTTCGGGAAAACATCTCTTTTCAGATCGTGCTGCGACAAATGGCATTTTTTGTCATCGACATCCATGATCCACAGGTGGTCGTCGTTGAATACAAACTGCGGCAGATACTCAATTTCGGAGACAATAGGCACCGTGGTCGTTGAGGCTGATACCTGAATTTTGTTGATGGCATTGACGGGTTCCACCACTTCGGCTTTGGCCAGCACAGTGGCTTCAATCACGCGCCAGTTGCTGTTTTCCTGCTTATACATCACCCAGGCATGGCCCTTTGGTTTCTCTACTGGGTTGCCGTTCTCGTAAAACTGCACCGCCCCCAACGCCACTCGCACGTTATACGAGCTAATCCCCGACGAGATGAGCATCGACGCCACTAAAAAAGCAAAATCCTCGCAGTCACCAGCACCGCCACTCAGTGTTTCTTCGGGGAAAAGCCAGGGGTCTTTTTTTGTCTTTTTGGTGTCGTAGGTGAAACTCTCGCTCAGGTAGCTCATGATTACATTGGCCCTGAAATCAAATGCACCAGGCTTCTTCGACAGAAAGAACTCGCTGCCCTTTACTTCGTCGAACCCCCGTTCTTCTTTGCTGGGAGGAGCATCGGTAGGGGGCGATTTTTCGACCCGCACGGTAATCAGTTCGGCAAATTCCCGCACGTGGGTCAATTCCTGACTGATAACGGCATTACCCTTAGTGCGCAGAAAATTTCGGACATCAATGTCGTACTTCTTCCGGGTGCCGGGAATCCGGCGAAAGGAAGCCACCACGGGGTCGTTGACGATAATGTCGCCACCCCACTTATAATCGACGGTGGTTCTAACTTTTAATTTCTGGGGGAAACACATGACTAACTGGGTTTAGTGTGGGAATACTAAACCAAATATCCGAGGCTACTGAGCGAATTCAATACATTGGCGCAGGTATTTATTATGTGGTAGGCGGCACCCACTTAGACAGCCGCCCCAGGGTACCGCAATGTGGATAACTAAGCCGGTTGAGGTGGATAACCGCTTTAAGGAACCTCTAACTCCAGTATGGCAAGCCAGGCCATTAGCCCCGGCCCGATTTCGAGGGCGGCCTCGTCGATGTCGAACGTGGGCGTATGCACACCGGAGACAATTCCCCGCGCTTCGTTGCGGGTGCCGAGCCGGTAAAAACAGGCATCGACCACCTGCGAATAAAAGGCAAAATCTTCGCCCGCCATCCAGAGGTCGAGGTCAACTACATTAGCCTCGCCCATGTAGGCCACGGTTTGCGCCCGCATCCGGCGGGTGAGTTCGGGGTGATTTTTCAGGAAAGGGTAGCCCTTTACAATATCCACAATACACTGTCCACCCATCGCTTCGGCCATGCCCTCGGCCATTTTGGTGAGTCGGCGCAAGCCCTCTGCCCGCCACACCTCGTCCATACATCGGAATGTGCCCTGAATGGTCACCTCGTTCGGAATGACGTTGGTCACGCCATCGGCAATAAACCGGCCAAACGATAGCACAGAGGGGTTGGCCGGCTGGCGGTTGCGGCTAATGATCTGTTGCAGGGCCACAATGATGTGGGAGGCAATCAGCACCGGGTCGGTGAGTTGGTCGGGCATGGCTCCGTGGCCCCCTTTGCCCCGTACGGTCAGGTATAACTCGTCGGTACTGGCCATGTACATGCCTTCGCGGAAACCAATTTTGCCTACCGAAATGTTAGGGGCTACGTGCTGCCCAACCATGCTGGCGGGTACCGGGTTTTGCAACACCCCGGCTTTAATCATCAACGACGCGCCACCGGGGGCTTTCTCTTCGGCAGGTTGGAATACTAGTTTTACGGTGCCGTCGAACTGGTCGCGAAGCATGTGCAGAATCCGGGCGGTGCCGAGCAAACTGGCCGTATGGGCATCGTGTCCACAGGCGTGCATCACCCCCTCAACGGTCGATTTATACGCCACGTTATTGGCCTCATGAATGGGCAATGCATCCATATCAGCCCGCAACGCCACCACCCGACCTGAGCCTGTAGAACCGTTTTTATGGCCTTCAATCAGGGCCACCACGCCCGTATTGGCCACGCCCTCCTGAGGAGTAAGGCCAATGGCGCGGAGTTGGTCGGCCACAAACCGGGCGGTATTGTGTTCATGAAACGAGAGTTCGGGGTGGGCGTGCAGGTGTCGGCGGTTGGCCACTACATCTGCCGCATAGTGCCGGGCGAGCGATTTTATGGAGTCAAGCATAGGCGATCTGGGAGTTATTCCTGCAACGCTAAAAATTGATAATCATTCAGCACAGTTTGCAAAAACTGTCGGGCCGAGAGGTCGCTGGTTACGGCCATTACCGCTTTCACTTTGTTGGCGGTGCGGTCAACGGCTTCGGGCTGCCCTTGCCTCAGCACCTCGCGAATAATGCGAATATCGCGGTCGATGAGTTGGCGGGCTTCGGTAAACTGCGGTACGTAGCCTTCGGGCAGGGTATTATACAGCACCTGATGCAGGGCTACTTTGGCGGTAAGTTTTACCACGGTAGTGCCGGCGGCAAGATCACCTATACGCTGCCCTTTGCCATTGGCGGCAATCGCAATGACGGCTACTAGCCCATTCAGAATCCGGGTATCGACCAGGCGCATCAACCACCGCAGCAGATACGCGCCAATACCGGGCTGCGAGCCGTCGAGCATCACTACCCGGATGTTTAGGGCTAGCTTGCCCACACTTTGTCCGTTTAGGAACCATTCGCAGATAAAATCATAGACAAAAATGGGCAGCACCACTACGAGCAGGTAATAAAATGTACCCAGGTTCATTTTTAAGCCACTTAGTGGCAGGGCCACAGTGAAAATAATCCAGCCCAGAAAAACGAAATAATCGAGGAGGGTGGCCAGAATCCGGTCGCCAATACTGGCGGGTTCGTATTCGAGTAAAACATTCTGCGAGGTTTGGATAGCAACAGCCACAGGGGAACAGTTAAAAAAGATTCCAAATTTACGGTTTTGCTACCGGGCTTTCCCTATCTTTCGTTCTGAAAGCCCCAAAAACAGCCCCAGACAGTAGTGTAGGGCATTTATTAGTCTATGCGTGAAGCCGCCTTTGTGAAACGGAATACTGCCCGCTGGCAGGAAATGGAGCAGAACCCTACCCGCGACCCTGATGAGTTGACTGACCGGTTTGTGGCCCTGACCGACGATCTGGCCTATGCCCGCACCTTTTACCCCGACTCAAACGTGACGCGCTATCTCAACGGGCTGGCGGCCCACATGCACCGGGGCCTGATGCAGAGCAAACGCGAAGAGAGCGGGCGGTTCATTACGTTCTGGAAATACGAGTTACCCACGCTCTTTTATCAGTCGCACCGGCTGCTGGGGGTGTCTTTTGCGGTGTTTGTAGTAGCCTGCGCGCTCGGCTGGGTGTCGGCGGCCCATGATCCTACCTTTGTGCGGCTTATTCTGGGCGATGAGTACGTAAACATGACCCTCGAAAACATTAAAAAAGGCAACCCAATGGGGGTGTATGGCGGTTCTGACCAGGCCACCATGTTTCTGCAAATCACGCTAAACAACATTGGTGTGGCCCTGCGGGCGTTTGTTATGGGCATTGTGGTATCTGTTGGCACCATTGTCATGCTGTTCTATAATGGGGTTATGCTGGGTGCCTTTCAGGCTTTTTTCCACGAACGGGGTCTGCTGCTGGCATCAGTGCTGAAAATCTGGATTCACGGCACCCTCGAAA
>JBBQUC010000130.1:0-8869 GCA_038212815.1 Cytophagales bacterium | reverse complement strand
GGAATACCCAGCCTGATTTTCTGCCAAAAATTGGCTATTTTGCACCGTATAATTGAACCTCGTGACGTAGTTTACCTGATGCCCGATCCGACAAAACCCCCCGGCCAGCGATTAGTGAAGCGAATGAGTACCCGCAGCAAGTGGTTATTCCTATCGTCAGTAAGTTTATTGCTGATTGGTTATGGGCTGTGCGTATTTGGCGATGCCACCGTGGCCAAGCAGCAGGGGGTGCCGTTTATCCGCTGGTTTATCGAGGGGAGCTACAGCCTGATTCTGATCAATGGGGGGCTGAGTTTACTGGGGCAGGCCATCCGGTTTCGGGTGATGCTCGATACCCGCCGAATTGTGCGCCGTGAAATCCGTAAGTGGGATAAGGAACGCCTGAAAAAGCGCAAGGCAACTGCCAGCGCAAAAGCTAAAAATTAATCAATTGGCAGGAAAGAGTTAGTTTAGTAACCATTCGTTGTCGGTATCATATAACAATGAATGGCTACTAATAGCTAGCTATGACCCACTATTTGGTCTCGGCAAACGAAGCTTTAATGGCTTCTACATCAACATTTTTGATAATAGGCTTCCGCAGTAATTGCTTGATTTGCTGGACTTTGTTGCTAGCAATGGCGCGGTTCCGGCGGGCTTTGCGTTTTAATTCAGTAACTGCCATGATTGTATATACTCTATTTTTGTCGGTTCTTTTAAAATCAGACCGCAAAATTACGGATTTTTTAGATAGTATGATAATTACCCCCCGTTTTTGTTGAATAACACAAGCCGCTCAAGAAAATATGGAAAATACCCCCTCCCCACAATTGACAGTTGTTATTATTCGTCACGGCGAAAAACCGGCAGTTGGCGGTAACCTAACTCCGCAGGGCCTGACCCGTTCGCTGCAACTACCTTATACCCTGCAACAGAAATTTGGGATTCCTGATTTCATTTATGTGCCTACCCTGCTGATGGACACAGAAACGTTGCATGCCCGAATGTTTCAGACAGCTACGCCGACGGCTATTCAGTTTAACCTGGCCATAAATACCAGGTTTGATGAGAAAGACGCAACCGGGCTGGCCAGCCATGTGCGCGAAAAAACTGGTACTGTACTGATTGTGTGGGAGCATCGCGCCATTAAGGATATTCTCGAAGCATTCGGGGTTACCAATGCCCCAACCTGGCCCGACGATGATTTCGATAGTATCTGGGTAATTATCGTTAACCAGCATAATCAGCCTGTTCTCCTTATAGACAGGCAGCATTTGTCGCTACCATAAACTCGAGTCCATTTAGTTGATATAGGGTTTCCTTAGAAGATAAATACAAGACTGGCACAGCGGGAATGGTCAAGTTGCTGGAACTGGTCGAAACCGACCCGCTGGTACCGGGCATGAAGATTAAGTAAACCAACTCCTAAACTAATGACAAACAGAATTGCCCTCGTTAACAATGCCGGGGTTGCCATTTTCAGGCCGCTCGAACAAACGGATTTTGAAGCCTGGCGAACCAGTATGTCGATCAATCTGGATGGTATTTTACTGCGTACGCAGGCCGCTATACTTGCCCTAAAAGAAAGCAGGGGAGCGGTCGTGAACATAGCGTCCACTTCGGGGTTTCGATGCGGCCGGGATTGGCCTGTCAGCCTTGCGGGCATAGAGGGGTACTTTTAATTGAACGATTGCCGGAAGGCCAAGGGCGACACGTTGGTTTTTGTCTTGAACAGTTTGTTAAACGACTGCGGATGTTCAAATCCCAGCGCGTAGGCGATTTCGCCCACTGTCAGGTCAGTAGTCGACAGTTTCTCTTTGGCCTTTTCAATAAGTTTGTCGTGGATATGCTGTTGCGTACTTTGGCCCGTCAGGACTTTCAGCACATTACTCAGATAATTTGGCGATATGTTCAACGTATCGGCTACATACTGAACGGTGGGCAAACCGTTTGTCAACAACGCATCTCCCTCGAAGCAGGCTGCTAAAATAGTCTCTAACTGACTTAAAATCTGGTGACTTGCGATTTTTCGGGTGATAAATTGCCGATGATAGAACCGTTCGGCATAGGAAAGCAACAGCTCAATCTGTGTCACCATCACGCCCTGACTGAATTGGTCGATGTTGGCGCGGTATTCCCCCTCAATGTTTTGCAGGATACCCACAACGGTGGCTTCTTCTTTTTCGGACAGGTGCAGGGCTTCGTGGACCGAATAACTGAAAAATTCGTACTGCCGAATGGTTTTGGCCAATGGTGTATTCCATAAAAAATCGGGATGCACAATGAGCAGTCGGCCTGAATGCCGGAGCGTCTCGTCGGTTTCGACGGAGAACACCTGGCCAGGCGAGATAAAGATCATCACGCCCTCGTCAAAGTCGTATTCCTGCTGACCGTATCGCAGTTTACCATTGAAATCCCGCTTCAGCGCAATCGAATAAAAATCATGAACTAAGCTGCCCGGTCTTACCCCATCTGCTCGTCGCATATCCTCAAACCGAACCACGCTGATGAGTGGATGCTCCGGTTTAGGTAGCCCAACCAATTGATGATACTCAGAAATAGTGTTGATCTTGTAGGGTTGCGGATGCTTCATGGGCTGGTTATAGCTTGTATAAAGTGGTTAAACCTTCCCGGAGTGAGGCTGGTTTCCGGCCGAGGCAATTTTCTAGATCGGTGCTTACGGTTTCTTCTTGCCCATTTTTAATGTCGGTCATAAACCCGATGGTCCGTTTAATGGCGGCTTCCGGCACACCACGCCCTTTCATTCGTTCGGCAAGAATGGCCGGGTCAATATCAGTGTATGTTACAGGCTTCCCCGATAATTCCGCCAACGCAACTGCCACATCGTGAAATGAATACCCCTCGCTGCCCGTGAACGTGTAGGTCTGATTCGCACAATCATCCGCCATCAGTACGTTTGCTATGGCTTCGCCCTGTTCGCTACGGAGGGCGAATGCCACCCGGCCATGACCTGCCGGTAGCGCAATGCCAGTGTCGAAAACGGCGGGGCCTGTAAAGACAGGAACCGTGTCCATATACAGGATATTCCGAAATAGAACGTAGTTCAGCCCACTTGCTTTAATGTAGTCCTCCGTCTGAAAATGCCTCATCATTAGCCGATTAACCAGCGTATCGGGGTCTTTCAGGGCGCGTCCTGTGTAGGCAATACAGCGAACACCCGCTTTTTTGGCTGCATCCACCACATTCTGGTGCTGTTGAAGCGCGTTGGGCGCGTCGCCACCCGCAATCAGCAAAACTTTGTCAACGGCTTCCATCGCCCGGTCAAGGGCATCGGTATCGTCGTAGTCTCCTACCCGGATACTCACCCCTTTTTGCCGTAGGCCGGTGGCTTTGGCTTCGTCCCGCACCAATGCTGCCAGTTGGCCGGCCAGGGTTTTCGCCAGTAAGGTCTTAATAACGGCTGTGCCTAAGTGGCCTGTAGCGCCTGTGATTAAAATCATAACGTGAACAGTTAAATGAGAAGGCAAAATTCGTCAGTATGGTCGCAAAGGCTGAAGCCAAATCTACGAATGTTGTAGCCTAAACCATTCGGGGGCGCACACGGTACAGCCTATTACTGCCCTGCAACGCGCGTATTTCCTCTGGGCCCGGCAGTATAAACGCGAGATTATCCCGACTATTGAGGAGTTGGGCATTGGTCTGGTGGCCTATAGCCCGCTGGACAAAGGTTTTTTAACGGGCAAAATAGATGAAACTATCGGCTATGATTTGTAGGTTTGTGTTTATTTAAATCAACCGTTATGATTGCAACAAAAGGTTATGCCGCTCAAACGAAAGAGAGTGATTTGGCACCCTGGAATTTTGACCGACGCGCCGTTGGCCCTCACGATGTTCAATTCGATATTACTCATTGTGGCGTTTGCCATTCCGACCTTCACCAAATGAGAGACGAGTGGGGCGGCAGCATTTTTCCGATGGTTCCCGGACACGAAATTGTAGGCCGGGTGGTGGCAGTTGGTAGTGAGGTCAATAAATTTAAGGTAGGCGATTTGGCCGGCACCGGCTGCATGGTTGATTCGTGCAGGGTCTGTACGTATTGTCAGGAGGGCCTGGAGCAGTTTTGTGCCAATGGCATTACGCTGACCTACAACAGCCGGGAGCAGGACAAAAAAACGCCCACCTACGGCGGCTATTCCAATACGATTGTGGTACACGAGGATTTTGTGCTGCATATGCCCGAAACGCTCGATCTGGCGGCTGCGGCTCCCCTGCTTTGTGCGGGCATCACCACCTACTCGCCCCTGCGGCACTGGAAAGTGGGCAAGGGGCATAAGGTAGCTGTTTTGGGCTTAGGTGGCCTGGGCCACATGGGGGTTAAATTTGGGGTGGCACTGGGCGCAGAGGTGACCGTACTGAGCACGTCGCCCAACAAAGAAGAGGATGCCCGGAAACTGGGTGCTCATCAGTTTGTTGTCACCAGCGATCCGGCCCAAATGAAATCTATGCGAGGTTATTTCGATTTTATCCTCGATACGGTCTCTGCCGAGCACAACTACAATCAATATCTGACCCTGTTAAAAACCGACGGCGTGCACATCTGCGTAGGTGCCCCGCCAACCCCTTCCGCCCTGATGGCCTTTAGCCTGATTCCCGGTCGGAAAAGCATTGCCGGGTCAACCATTGGTGGCATTGCAGAAACCCAGGAAATGCTGGATTTCTGCGCGGAACATAACATCGTTTCCGATATTGAACTGATCGACATCAAGGATATCCAGCCCGCCTACGACCGGATGCTGAAAGGTGATGTGCGATACCGGTTCGTGATCGACATGGCCACCTTATAAGGAAAAGGAATCGGTCAGGACGTATTGATGAATCAGCCGCGAAAAATCGGGTGCCAGGCGAACGCTTCATCAAACGGGTAATAGCTATCCAATAGAAACTATGAAAAACGCAATTGTAGTAATTGGGGCAACCGGGAATCTGGGCGGGCGAGTCGTTACGGCCCTGTTGACGAGAGGAGCTCAAGTACGCGCCGTTGTTCGGCCCACCAGTGACCCCGCCAGGCTCGACGAACTCAGGCAAAAAGGCGTGACCGTTATCCAGTCGGAGATGACAGATGCTCAGGAATTAGCCCCCGCTTTTGCCGATGCTGCCGTTGTTATATCGGCGGTGCAGGGTCTGCGCGATGTGATTGTGGTCACCCAGACCATTGTGCTGGATGCCGCCGTGGCCGCTGGTGTACCCCGCTTTATTCCGTCAGATTTTGCCAGTGACTTTACGAAACTCATGCCCGGCGAAAACCGCAATTTTGATTTGCGCCGGGAGTTCAGAGCGTACCTCGACAAAGCACCTATCCAGGCCACCTCGATTCTTAACGGGGCTTTTGCCGAAATATTGAACTATGGTACTCCTTTACTGGATATCAAAACCAATCAGGTGGGCTACTGGGATGATGCCGACTGGCGCATTGACTTCACGACAATGGACGATACGGCTGCTTTTACAGCCGCTGCTGCCCTCGACCCGAACACGCCCCGTTTCCTGCGCCCGGCCAGTTTCCAGATCAGTCCCAACCAATTAGCGGCTGTGGCCGGTGAGGTTTCAGGAACATCTTTTGCCGTAATCCGGCTCGGTAGCCGGGCCGACCTTTTGGCCTACATTCAGCGCGAACGGGCGGCCCACCCGGAGGGGGAAACTCAGCTCTACTCAGGCTGGCAACAGAGCCAGTATATGTACAGCATGTTCAACGTGCAGAACGATCCGCTCGATAACGCCCGCTACCCCGATTTGACCTGGACTACTGCCCAGGAAGTGCTGGCCTCCCAGCGATAAACAATGGTTAACTGTAAGGTAGGATCAGGATGGGTAGGCCGCTGTTAATTGACCTTTCTGATGCGGGCTACCCAACCGCCACCGCCTGCTAATTGAACCGGCACTTTGTCGCCCGACGAAATTCTGATTACTTCTTTTTTGTAATCGGTGCCATCGCGCCCGGCATTCAGGCCATCTTTAAAGACCTCGGCTTCGTAGGTGCCGCCGGGCAGGAACGAAAAATCCAGCGTTAAATCGCGCGGGGTCCAGTTGGTCATGGCTCCCACAAACCAGGTGTCTCCCTTTCGGCGGGCCAGGGCCACGTATTCGGCAACTTTGCCATCCAGGGCCACGGTTTCGTCGAAGGCAGCGGGGATTTTTGTCATAAAGTCTGTGCATTCCTGCTCCTTCATATAGGTTGTCGGGTTGTCGGAAAGCATCTGAAATGGGGCTTCAAACACCACAAACTGAGCCAGTTGATTGCACCGTGTACCCTTGGCCATTGGTAAACTATTGATCGTTCTGAAGTTGGCCTGGTTGGTGTTCCGAAAAGCACCCGAGGTGTAGTCCATCGGCCCGGCCATCATGCGGATGAACGGAATGCTCACCGTATAGCGGGGTTGATCCTCGTTGGCCCACTTGAAATTTTCTAAACCCTTAACCCCCTCATATCCAATAACATTGGGGTAGGTTCGCTGCAAGCCGGTCGGCTTAAACGCACCGTGGTAATCAACCATCAGTTTGTTGTCAGCCGCCAGTTTGGCAATGTCATACAGCGACTTCACGGCCACCTGGTCATCCCGGTCGATGAAATCAATTTTGAAACCTTTGACCCCCATCTTTGCATAGACCGGGAAAGCCTTGTCCATTCCCTGGGTAATGGCATACCAGTAAGCCCAGATCACCACCCCCACGTTTTTCTGCTTGCCATAGTCCACAATCTCCTGGAGATTCAGGGCAGGATTGATTTTGAGAAGGTCGAGCCGATCCGACCAGCCAGCGTCGATCACGATGTATTTTACGTGGTTGGCTGCGGCAAAGTCGATGTAGTACTTGTAGGTTTGGGTGTTGTTGCCTGCTTTAAAATCGACGTGCGAAATAGTCCGGCTACTCCACCAGTCCCAGGCGGCCTGCCCCGCTTCAATCCACGACACATCCGCAATCTGGGAGGGCGCGGCTAATTTCTGCACAATATCATTGTTGAGTAAGTCCTTATCCTGCTCGCTGATGGCAATGGCCCGCCAGGGAAATTGGCGGGTGCCGGTCGTTTTAGCGATATAATCGGCTCGTTTAGACGGAATCAGGTTCATGCCCCCAGAGCCGCCAAGCTGAGCTTCTAATGGATAAGGTGCATAGACTCCTTTCAGGCCCTTCTGGGTCTGATTCAGATCCACATACATACCGGGGTAATCGTCCAGATCGGCTTCCAGCAAAACCACTTTTTTGTTCTGACCCACATCCACCAGCAGGGGTAAAAAAGCTAACGAATCTTTGGGGACTTGAGACAGCCTGATTTCGTGATAAAGGGCTTCAAATGAGGAGTTGA
Organism: Cytophagales bacterium; assembly: GCA_038212815.1. Classification (GTDB taxonomy): domain Bacteria; phylum Bacteroidota; class Bacteroidia; order Cytophagales; family Spirosomataceae; genus JBBQUC01. The sequence continues at coordinate 1,569 of JBBQUC010000130.1, read as the reverse complement.
AGTTCTGCCCGCCCCGATAGTCCCACTGAATCGGGATAAACGCATTGTGATCGTCGGTGAAATTGACGTTGGCTTCTTCGGCTTTCACAATGAGTTCGCCGGGTCGCCGGGTGAAAAACCGGTAGGCTACCGCGTCGTTATACACCCGAAAAATGACCCCATAATTGCCTTTGCAATTCAGGGTAAGCTGATTATACTGGTCAGCAATAACCGCTTTCTTATAGTTAATAGCCTGAATCACGGCACTGACTTTTTGCACGGGCGCAGCGGTTATCCGGGCATTATCGCCCAGTATTTCCCCGCCTTCGAGTTGCAGGGAAATGGCCGAGGGCGCAATGATGGACTGACCCTTGTGGCTCACCGACCATTGCAGTTTAGTGGCTGCTTCGAGGTGCAGACTAATGCCCCCATCGGGCGATTGCAGGTCGTAATTTTTAGATTTTTGAGCGTTTAGCCCCAGCGAACTGGCTAAAAACAGGCATATAATGATACCAGATTTCATGTTTTTCTTTGCTTAACGTACTGTGTTTATCACTTAATTATCACCCAATGCAGCTACTGCCGGAAATCAATATATAGCATCCCACTAAACGTATCCAACCCGCCATTGGCAAACGTGAGGTTCTTTTGACTCTGTGGCCCTAAGCCCTCCGATTTTTGCGTTTTGGTGCCAATGGCAGGAATGCCGTGCAGAAACGAAAGGCCACCCGCTGCCGGATAAGTTGCCACCGATTGAGTGCGGGCCGCTGCCTTTGGAATGGCCGGATTGAGCAGGTGCAGAAACAGCTGATCGGTTGCCGTGAACAGCCGAATGTTGCCTTTTTTGGTTTGCAGCGTACCTCCGTAAAACTGACTGTAGTAGCCTTTAAACTCCGGGCATTCCCAGCGTTCGCCCGTCACGGCATCGTTGTAGGGTTTCTGCCACTGATCCAGCGTGCCGCCTTTCAGCCGGTTTTTATAGACGCGGTAAGGGCCGTTGGCCAGCATCTGAATGCCGTTTACCTGCGCTTCGGGATACGAAAAATTGATACCCAGCAACTCCTGTTCGTTTTCGGGCCGGTAGTGATACCGGAGTTCAAGCCAACCCGATGGATACATGGTCCAGACCACCCGGAAGCGGTTTTTACCTTCATACCGGCTTCGTCGCGGTCTTCCTTTTCGTAGCCGTAGGTATAATTGCCAAACCCCTGAAACTCCCAGTTCGAGGGTACCGGAATGGTTGTCCATTGGCCACTATTGTAGCCCCGGGTGCATTGAAAGGCCCAGCTTACGGGGTCATCGTTGCCCGTACCCGACAGGTACTTGATTTCCGTTTGTTGCGCCACCCCCTGGTAAGCCAGTAGCAGCAAAAAAGATACCCCCCACGAGACATAACGCATAGCCGATAAATGCAGCCATCAGGCGGTTTATACTCTCAGGCGTACTAATGGCTATAGAAATTGCTGATGGTTGAGGATAATTTGTCTGGAGCCATCCCCCAAACAGGCAGTTTACCTGCCTAATGCCCTGTGAATAAAGTGGGATTAGGCAGGTAAATTTTTCGGTCAAACAAATGAAATTAGTTTTCTA
>JBBQUC010000129.1:0-8993 GCA_038212815.1 Cytophagales bacterium | reverse complement strand
GAAGCCATGAAAATGGAGAATATCATTAAAGCCCCCGGCGATGGGGTGGTGAAAGCCGTGCGCGTCAGTAAAGGCGACCGGGTGGAGAAGGGACAGGTTTTGGTGGAGTTCAACTGATGGCTAAGTTAAAAACAACTTTTTTTTGTCAGAACTGCGGGCATCAGGCTTCCAAATGGCTGGGTCGTTGCCCGTCGTGTGGCGAGTGGAACACCTTTGTGGAGGAGGTAGTGCAGAAAGACGAACCCGAAAAAGGCGGTTGGCGCAGCCCATCTGCCGGGCCGGGGAGTTTGAAAGTAGCCGCCAAGCCTAAAGCCCTGCACGCCATCAACTACGAAGAGCAACCCCGGTTTCTGACCACCGATGGCGAACTGAACCGGGTGCTGGGGGGCGGTATCGTGCCGGGGTCACTGGTACTCATTGGGGGTGAGCCGGGCATTGGCAAGTCCACTCTGCTGCTGCAAATTGCCCTTAGTCTGGCCGGTATGCGAGTGCTGTACGTATCGGGTGAAGAGAGCGAGCAGCAGATAAAAATGCGGGCCGAACGGCTCGATGCGCCCACCTCCGATTGCCACATCATGACCGAAACCAGCACGCAGAATATTTTTCGGGTGCTGGAAACCTTCGAGCCGGAAGTACTTATCATCGACTCCATTCAGACTATGCAATCGTCGCTGGACGAGTCGGGAGCGGGGAGTGTCTCGCAGGTGCGCGAGTGAACCGCTGAGTTGATGAAATACGCCAAAGAGAGCGGTACGCCCGTGTTCATGATTGGTCATATTACTAAAGAAGGCACTCTGGCGGGACCAAAAGTGCTGGAACACATGGTGGATACGGTGCTGACGTTTGAAGGCGACCGGCACACCACCTACCGAATTCTGCGCACCACCAAAAACCGCTTTGGCAGCACCTCCGAACTGGGTATTTACGAAATGCTCAGCTCCGGTCTGCGGCAGGTAACCAACCCCTCCGAAATCCTGATTTCGCAGCGCGACGAAGCCCTCAGTGGGGTAACCATCGGCTCCATGATGGAAGGCAACCGCCCGCTCATGATCGAGATTCAGGCGTTGGTGAGTGTGGCTAACTACGGCACTCCGCAACGGAGCAGTACCGGTTTCGATGCCAAACGACTCCAGATGTTGCTGGCCGTATTGGAAAAGCGGGGGGGCTTCCGGCTGGGGCAGCAGGATGTGTTTCTGAACGTGGCGGGTGGCCTGCGAGTAGAAGACCCCGCCATTGACTTAGCTGTATGTGCCGCTATTGTGTCAAGCTACGAAGACATTGCCATTCCGCCTTCGGCAGCGTTTGCCGCTGAGGTAGGGCTGGGGGGCGAAGTACGGGCCGTGAGCCGGATTGAAGCCCGGATTGCCGAGGCCGAGAAATTAGGGTTTAAAGAGATATTCATCTCGAAGTACAACCTAAAAGGCGTGGATACGGGAGGCTATGCCATCAGGATACGGCCCGTTGGTAAGCTCGATGATGTATTTCAGGGTATCTTGATGTGAGGAGGACTATCGGCAAAAACCATTATTGACGTATATTTGCGGCTTCATTTTGAGCCGCAATGCAATTCATAAACAATCGCTACTCCATTCAGGGTGTTGATGTATTGGCCATAGCCCAGCAGTATGGGCTGCCACTGTATGTCTATGATGCCGATAAAATCATTGAAAAAATAGACCAGTTCCGGTCGGCATTTTCGGGGGTAAACCTGAAAATCAACTATGCCGCCAAAGCCCTTACCAACGTCTCTATTCTGAAACTGATGCGGTTGCAGGGCATCGACATCGAGGTGGTGTCGGTCAATGAGGCCCGCCTGGCGCACCTGGCGGGCTACACCCCTAACCAGATTATGTTTACCCCCAGCGGCAACGCCTTTGCCGAGATTCAGGAGGCTATTGGCATGGGCCTGCACCTGAACGTAGATAGCCTGCCGCTGCTCGAACAGATTGGCAAAACCTACGGTGGCACCGTGCCGGTTTGCCTGCGGATCAATCCCCAGATTGCCGAAGGCGGCAACTACAAAATTCAGACCGGCCATGCCGACTCGAAGTTTGGTATCTCGCTATTACAGCGCGAACACATTCAGGCGGTAGTGCAGCAGTATGGCATGCTCATTGAAGGGCTGCACATCCATACCGGCTCTGATTTTAAGGATGCCAACACGTTTCTGAAAGTGGCCGAGGTACTATTTACCCTCGCCGACGATTACCCTGATTTGCGGTTTATGGATTTTGGCAGCGGGTTTAAAGTAGCCTATAAAGCCGACGACCATTATACCGATATGCTCGAACTGGGCGCGAAAGTCTCGGCTGCTTTTCGGGCGTTTAGCACCCGGTATAGGCAATCCAATGGGGGCCGCGAACTGGAACTCCATTTTGAGCCGGGCAAGTTTTTGGTGAGTGAGAGTGGTTACCTGCTCGCCCCGGCGAATGTGGTGAAAGAAAACCCCCACAAAACCTTTGTGCAACTCGACACCGGCCTGAACCACCTGATTCGGCCCATGATGTATGATGCCTGGCACGATATACTGAACATCTCGAACCCAGCAGGAAATGTAAAGCCCTACACGGTTGTGGGGTATATTTGCGAGACAGATACGTTTGCTACTGACCGCCCCCTGCCTGACGTACGGCCCGGCGATGTGCTGGCGTTTAAAAATGCAGGTGCTTATGGCTACATGATGGCCTCGAACTACAATTCACGCCCTCGCCCCGCCGAAGTGCTGGTTTATGAAGGACAGGCGCACCTGATTCGCCAACGCGAAACGTTCGACGACCTGCTGCGCGGACAGGAAATGATTGATTTTGACGCAATAACCGCGCAGCAACTGATACTTACTGATAATAGCTAACAATGGGACGCGCATTTGAATACCGGAAAGCCCGGAAAATGAAACGGTGGGGGCAGATGGCCAAGACCTTCACCCGCATTGGAAAAGACATTGTCATTGCCGTGAAAAGCGGTGGTCCCGACCCCGATACCAACGGTCGGCTGCGGGCGGTGATCCAGAACGCCAAATCGGCCAACATGCCGAAAGAAAACGTGGATCGGGCCATCAAAAAAGCCAGCTCTAAAGAGCAGGAAGACTATAAAGAGATCACTTACGAAGCCTATGCTCCCCACGGCATTGCCCTCGTCATTGAAACCGCTACCGACAACCATAACCGCACGGTGGCTAATATCCGCTCGTACCTGAGTCGACTCGGCGGCAGTCTCGGGACGCAGGGTATGCTCGATTTCATGTTCGACCGGAAATCAGTGTTTCGGATACCCGCCGAGGGTATCGACCAGGAAGAACTGGAGTTTGAACTCATCGACGTGGGGGGAGAAGAGGTTGAGTTAGACCTCGAAGCCAACCAGTACGTGATTTATGGCGAGTTTACGGCTTTTGGGGCAATCCAAAAGTTTCTGGAAAGCAAAGGGTATGAACTAAAAGGAGCCGAGTTCGAGCGCATCCCTAACGACTCGAAAGAGCTAACCGACGAGGAGGTAGCCGATGTGGAAAAGCTCATCGACCGGCTCGAAGAAGACGAGGATGTGCAGGTGGTGTATCATAATATGAAGTGATAAAAAAGCCCGGCTAGCTGGGCTTTTTTTATTTCATACTTACCCCATCCCGAATCAGCTCGACCCAGCCTTTATACGTGACCGAGGGACTGTTGCGGGTAAGCCCACCGAACCGGACAATGGCCTGGTAGTAATAGAGTCCGCCCGGCAGTTCATTGCCGCCGGTCGCCGTACCATTCCAGTTGATATTCAGATCGTTGGTTTCAAATACCTTTACCCCCCAGCGGTTATATACCACAAACTGTACTGACTCGGCCCCGCGTGGGCAGGCCATTGGTTGGAACACATCGTTCTTACCATCGCCGTTGGGCGTAAACACGTTGGGCAGTTTATACAGCGGGCAGTTGTCTTTGCAGACCCGGTTGCTCGGCTGACTCTCTAACCCCTTACTGTTCACCGAAGTTACGTAGTAGCAGCCTGCCACAGTGGTCAGATTTTGGTGCTGGAATGTAAGGGTGGGGGCCGCTACGCTGGTTAGCTTGTTCGAGGTCTGATCATCTTCGTAGCGGCTGTAATAGATGGTATAGCTGGCAATGCGTGTGTCGCAGTCGTTGCCTTTGTTATCTTTAGCCGGGTTGCTCCACTTCAGGGTGTTGGTTAGCGAGGTCTGATTGCAGAAAGCGGCATCGGATAAGGTAGCGCAGTCCAGCACATCGACAGTCAGCGCGGGCGGGCAGGGACGAGTGGTGTCGATGGGTGTAGCACAGAGAATTTGCGAGAAGTTATATAGTAATCCGACTTTAATATTGGGGTCGGTATAGGTGCCAACGGTCTCCACCCGGTAGCAGTAACTGCTATCGGCCGATAACGCCCGGCTGGTGTTCCCATCAGCCAGATAGGTATCCGTGCCGGTGTCGGTATAGCGGTACGTGGCCGGGCCAGCTACGCCCACTTCAGCCACCAGGTTGAACGGTCCATTTGGGCCACTGCGGCTCCGGTAAACCCGGTGTTTCTGGTTATCGTTGGTCCAGGGCGTTGTTGCCTGCCAGGCAAGCTGCACCTGCTTAAACGCTGGGGTAGCGGCCAGTCTGACACTGCTGGCTGCTTCGGTCACATCCAGCCGGGTCAGTACGCCGTTATCGGTGTAATAAAACTCCAGCCGGTAACGGTAAGCATTGGCTACCGTGTTCAACCCCCGGTCGGTAAAGACAGTATCGGCAACGCCGGGCTGGATATTGGTATTTATGGTCGCAACGGGCGTAAAGTCAGTACCCGTCAGGCCCGTTGCCCGGAACAGTCGGTACTGGTAGGGGGCACCCAGGTCGCCGGGTTTCAGCCCCAGCGGGCGGGTCCAGCGGACGGTAATAACCCCTCGGTTGGTGCTGGTGCTATCGACGGTTACGTTGGTCATGACGGGAGCCAGCAGGGGTAGGTTCAGGCAGACCTGGTCGGAGACAACACTGTAGCCTCCATTCGGCAGCGGGTATAGCGCAATAATACGGTAACTATAACTGGTGCCACGCTTCAGGCTGGCGGTATCGGCAAAAGCCGAGGTTGTGGCCGGTACGCGGCCAATTTCGCTGTAGCCATAACTGGCCGCCAGCCCCGTAGTGCATTTCTCCTGAGGTACATTCGTGCAGCCCTCTTTCCGGTACACCACGATCTGAGTGCCGGTTGGGCCGCAGGTGTAGGGAGTCCAGCTAAGCTGAAATCCTCGCCCGCCAGCCGCATTGGCCGTGGGCTTGGCAGTCAGGTTCTGGGGCCGTGGGCCAATAATCCGGATACGGAACGACTGGAGTGAGGTCAGTGGCGCACCCTGGCTCCGGTTGGGTACATCCTGTACTTTAAAAACAACGTCATACGCTTCCTCCCGGATATGGCTACAATTGGTGCGCCAGTTAAAGGTGGCCGATGCTGGTTGTGGTTGCTGAGTACTGGGCGTAAAGGTGGCATAGTCGGGGCTAATGATGGGCGGAATATATTGCACATTTTCGGGACTGCGGTTAAACGGACCACCATAAGCGGTCAGGATCACCGGGTTGCCATCAGGATCGGTAGCGGTAATGGTCTGGTTAATTACCGTACCGGCCTCTACACATATATCGGCCGGCACTTTCAGTTGGGGACGCTTGTTGGGGCCATCCGACACAAAAATCTGCATGTCCCGGGTGATTTCGCCGATGAGTACGCCATTCCGCCATTCTTCTACTACAAACGCAATATTGTACTGCCCGGCAACGGCAGGGGCATCCCAGCACAGATCGCCTGTTTGCGAGTTGATGCTAATAGATGCTGGCCCGGTTAGGGCTTCGTTTCTGGCACCAGCATCCAGCCCCAGTGCAGGGTCTTTGTATTGCACAAAATAACCACGGCAGGGGGCATTAGGATCGGCATTTCGCGGAATGGTAGCCAGCGGACTGGCCGGGTTCTGATTAAACCGGTACGCAATACTATCGCCATCCGTATCGAAGGCGGCTGGGTTATGGCAGAATTTCTGACCAACGCGGGCCGAATCGACGGGGGGGTTTAGCAACACGGGGGTATTGTTGAGGCCCAGTGCGGTATTGACCTGGATAATGGTGGATACCCAGAACTTGATATTTTCGGTATTGCCAGGGCCGATATTCTTGGTATCGGCGTTGCGGTTCTGAATCAGGCCCGAAACGGTGTACGTGCCAGGCCCTGGATAGGTATGAATAACCCGGTAAATATTGACGGATGTGCCGGGGCTGATTCGGCGGATGGGCAGGAGTCGGGGGACTTCTTCGGAGGTGCCATCGCCAAAACAGATCACAATAGTTTTAGCATCGGCAGCAGCAGGTGCTCCTTTTAGTTCATCATAATAGGCGGTCAGCGTAATCTCATAGGTAAGCGTCGGGCCGGGTATCCGTCGGGTCGTAATTTCGCCAGCCCGCACGTGGGTAGCATACGACAGCGCGGGCCACAACACACTTACCAGCAAGGTGGCTAACCAGGCAGTATAGTTAATTCTCATGGTTATTGAATCATTTATAACTTAACGCATTTTCGGTAAAAACCTGTATTCTTGATGAGCAAATGCTCCGGGTTCGCTACCGCCCGGCAAGATACTGCCAGAACAACAACCAAAAAGCATGTTGCGCGGTTATATTTACCTCACGGCTGTGGCCGTCCAACTCTTCAGTTATGACCCCCAACGACAAAAACGAGAATACCGAGAAGCAAGACCGAATCATTGATGCCAGGATGAAACTGAAACGGCGGTTTGCCGATAAGATGGCCCAAACCCCGTCGATGAACGACCGTATCGATGGCCCTACCCCACCCCGTGGCACCGGCCCTGCTAACCGGCATGGAATGCCGCAACTGCCCGTGGGACAAACCATCAGTAAAAAATGGCCAGTGCTGGATTTAGGCTACCAACCCAACATTCCGCTCGATAAATGGCAGTTGGCCATCGACGGCGAAGTAGCGGAACCCCTTCGCCTGAAATGGGCCGACCTAATGGCCCTGCCGCAGGTAGAAGACGTGAGCGATTTTCACTGCGTAACTACCTGGTCTAAACTGGACATGCACTGGGTGGGGGTGCGGTTTATGGATTTGGCAGCTTTGGTACACCCCAAAGGCACGGCCACGCATATTATGTGCTACGGCTACGATGGATACTCGACCAATATTGCCCTCGAAGAAGCCCTAAAACCCGATGTGCTGCTGGTACATACGGCCGAAGGGCCTGATGGGTCACCACAGCCTCTTGCCCGCGAACATGGCGGGCCGCTCCGCCTGATTACGCCCCAACTGTATGCCTGGAAAGGGTCGAAGTGGATCAAACGCATCGAGTTTATGGCCGGTAACCGGCTCGGCTTCTGGGAAGAACGCGGTTACTCCGATACAGCTTACCCCTGGCGCAATGATCGGTATTCTTGATCGGTATGTCACTCACTGGCCAACTGTTAACCTTCCATAAACGCGTAACACAGCATGTGGCAAATTGTCATGTGGGCATCCTCGACGCGGCCATAATGGTCGGAGTCGATAACGATGACCTCATGGGCTAGTTCGGCCAGCCTCCCCCGTTTGCTACCAACCAGGGCAATGCTGGTGAGCTGATTGGTGTTGGCCCACTCCACCGCTTTGACCAGGTTGGGCGAGTTGCCACTCACACTCATGGTAAACACCAAATCGCCGGGGCGGGCAAAGTTTTGGAGTTGGCCCACAAACACATCTTCGTAGGCGTAATCATTCCCCAAAGCCGTAATCCAGGCCGTATTATCGCTGAGTGACAGGCAGCGAAACCGCCGGGTTGGTATGCCCAGTTGGCTGCCATGTGGGTGTAGGGTATCCGAAGCTCCTTTGCCAAGGTCGGTAATGAAGTGCGAGGCATTGGCGGCACTGCCCCCATTGCCAAACACAAACAGTTGTCGGTCATCGGCATGGCAGGCTTTCAGCAGTTGCACCAGGTGGGCCACCCGGTCGAGTGGAATGGCCGCGTAAGCCGCCTTTTGCTGGGCGAGGTAATTCTCAAAGTAGGTTGTCGTCATCGTTTATGGGTTAAACACAAGGCCCCCACCGGCACAGCATCTTCACCAAATTCGGCTAGTCGAATAACCGGCCCAGGCCGAAAGGCGGCCATGAGGTAATGGGGCAAACGGGTCTCTACACCAGCCCGCAATGGTTCGCCAATCAGCGAAAGGCCACCACCCAACACAAGTACGTCCGGGTGAAACAGATGCACGACATGCGATAAGCCAAACGCCAGATTGTCGGTCACTTCTCGCAGTATGGCTTCGGCAAATGGGTCGTTCTGCCGGAGGGCTGAGGCTAGAAAACGGGTGGGTTGTTTGGCCAGGTCTGGATCGGCACTGGCTATCAATGCGGTCAAAACCGAACCGGCAGGAGCGGAGGGGAGTTGCTCCCGGATTCGCTGGTCAACGGCCCAGCCAGAGCAACACGACTCCAGGGTATCGCCCGTTCGGGAGAGCCGCAGGTGGCCAATTTCTGCTTCGCCGGGGGCAGCGCCCCTGTATAACTCCCCATTAGTTACCATCCCTCCACCAACCCCACTGCCCAGAGTTACGTAAAAAACATGCCGAAAGGTTTGTCCCGCGCCCAGCCGGGCTTCGCCAAGAGCCGCTACATTCGCATCATTGTCAACCCAGACGGTGGAGGCTTTTGTCCGTTTGCGTAGCCATTGTCCCAGTTCAAACCCTGCCCAGCCATCAATTTGGTGCGATTGGGCTACGATGCCGGTAGAGGTATCTACCGGCCCGCCGAAACCTACCCCAATGGCTTGGGGTGGCTCAGGGAGTTGTTGCAGCACCTGGTCAATTTGATCCAGAATGCCCCCGGCCCCGGCCTGCCGATCCACCACAAAGCGAAACCGCTGGTCAATCTGCCCGGCGGTATTGCCCGTTACCAGTTGCAGCTTGGTGCCGCCAATTTCAATGCCGAGGAGCAAGAGGAGAGAGGTTTGTGGTTATTTCCGCTCATTACCCTGCTTGGGTTCA
>JBBQUC010000128.1:0-9003 GCA_038212815.1 Cytophagales bacterium | reverse complement strand
TTTCAGCCACCCTAGCACAGTGTTAATGGACGTAATGAATTAAATGTCGAGTATCGATAAGATAATATCGACCCCAATATACGTTTTGAATACTACCGCACCGGCATACAAACTCATGCCGAGGTGAACGAACAACGCACCCAGAATAGCCATGAACGCCAAAAATGTCCGGGAGGCCGGGCTGTAGCGTTTTTCCAGAAATTCGGGCAGGGTCGAAATGCGGCTGGTGAAGTAGAACGGGGCAAAAACCAGGCTCAGAATGATCAGGGTGAAGGTGGCCATCCATTCGAAATTACCCCACACCATGCCCTCGTTATAGCCCGATGCCGACAGGCCAATCAGGTGAATGGTCGAGATATTGGAAGCGAACAAGGCAGCCCCCACCATCGGCCATTTTAGGTCGCGTCCCGCCAGAAAATAGACTTCGCTGGAGATTTTTCCCCGCGATACGGAGAACACCCCGATTCCTACAATGGCAATTAGGTAGAGAATGATAATGGTCGAGTCGATGGTTGAGATCGTCATTGGATCGCGGTGGTTATCTCGTTAAAAATGGCTTCGGGTAAGGCTCCCTGTTGCCAGTCGGCGATGGTGTTTTGAATTTGGCCGATGTTCCGGGCACCCATCACGACGCGGGTGGCTTCGGCAATGGAAAACAGGTAGCGTTGGGCCAGTGTGGGTAAGGAAAGTCCGTGCTTTTTAGCGATTTCATTCACCCGAATGGCACTCTGGATTTCGCGGTTGGTGATGTAGTCGTCGTCGGGCGGGTGGCGGGTGTAGAGGTCAAATCGGTTGCCCAACAGCGAAAAGTGCAACGCTGAAGCTGCATAGATGGCCAGTTTCTGCGCCTGAAAAATGGGCATATCGTCCTCGAAAATCGACAGTGTGCTGGCATCCATCTTGCAAAACGACGATACAGCCTGGAAAATATCCCCCCGGATGTAGGGTCGAAACGCCGGCGACGGATTACCCCCAATCCCCAGCATTCGCGTATAACCGGCTTCGCGAAACGAGTGCAGGGTATCGAGAATCTCGTCGATGCGGTCGAGCGGCACCCATTGCGGTTCGTGCAGGAACAGTAAATCGACGGAATCAACGCCCAGCAAATCGAGGCTACGCTTCACGCTGTTTGTCATGCCGTCAACAGAATAATCTAGCTTAACATCGTGGGCTGTAGCCGCCTGCAACCGCCCTACTTTGGTGCTGATAAAGGGCGATGCGGCATTCCGACGATCACCCGTCCACCGGCGCAGGGCCTGACCCACGTAGGTTTCGGAGTTGCTGTATGAGGGCGAGGTATCCAGCGCGGTGATGCCGTTCTCGAAGGCATAGAGCAGACAATCCACCGATTCGCCGGGATCGACCGCCCCCCACACCCCGCCGAGGCCGGAAGTGCCATAAACCAGTCGGCTTCCTTTGGCGGGAAAATCACTGGTGTAAATGTCTGATTTATAGGTTGGTTGCATGTTTGTCAATACGCCACTACTGCTTTAATGACTTCATTTTTAGGGTCGTACAGCGTCGTGAACTGCTCGGCGAGGGTGTCGAAAGTCAGGTGGTGCGTCACGTAGCCATCGGTGTTGAGCAGGCCCGATTGAAACAGGCGAATGATCTTGGTAAAGTCTTCGGGGTAGGCATTGCGCGACGTTTTCAGGGTTAGTTCTTTCCGCTGAAAATAGGGATCATCGAAGGTGATCTGGCCAATAAACAACCCGATATAGACCACCGTGCCACCCGGCGCGACGTACTCAAAACACGTTTCCATCGACTGTTTGTTGCCCGTCGCGTCGATCACGATGGTGGGCAGGTCGCCGTTGAGGAGGGTTTTCAGGTCGTCAATCACTGAATCGCTGAGAAGAACGGTATCGACACCGGGGCATTTTTGGGCGATGAAATCCAGCCGGTTCCGATTCATATCAAGGGCAATGATGCGGGCGGCTTTGAACTGCCCCATCAGAATGGCGGCAATGCCAATTGGCCCCGCGCCCACTACCAGCACAGTATCGTCGGACTGCACCTGCGCCCGCTCGATAGCGTGACTGCCAATGGCCAGCGGTTCAATGGTGGCAATCTGTTCGAGGGTTAGATGGTTAGCCGGAAACACGTGGTCGGCCCGATACACCAGGTACTCCTGCATGGCCCCATCTTCGTGAACGCCCAGCACTTTCACGTGGTCACCACAGTGGGTTTTGCCCCGTCGAACCGCCTGATCGGTAGAGGTATTGCGGTAGGGCATCACGGAGCATAAGTCGCCTACGGTTAGGTGCGTTACGCCCGCGCCCAGTTCGAGCACTTCGGCGGCAATTTCGTGGCCCAGCATCCGGGGGTACTCAAAGAACGGCTGATGGCCTTTGAAGGCGTGCAGATCGGGTCCGCAGATACCTAACATTCTGATTTTCAATAATACCTCACCAGTAGCGGGTTGGCCGGGATGGTCTTTGGTGAATCGCTTGAAGGCACCGGGTTGTTCGAGTATAATGGCTTTCATCGGATTGGGCTGGGGTCTTTATAAGCTATAAAACCGGGCGGCATTGCCCCCGAAAAATTTGTTCTGTTCGGGCTCGCTGAAACCAGCAAAATAATCAGCAACTAACTTGTAAACAGCTCCGTAACTCCCCGCCAGCGTGCAAACCGGCCAGTCGGAGCCGTACATGATCCGGTCGGTGCCAAAGGCTTCCACTACGGTGTCGAGGTAGGGCGTGAAGTCGGCAGATTTCCAGTTGGCCCAGTCGGCTTCGGTCACTAAACCGGAGATTTTGCACGCCACGTTTTCGTAGGCGGCCAATTTGGTCATATAGGTGACCCACTCGCCCCGTGTTTGCTGGCGGATGTAGGGCTTGGCCATGTGGTCGATTACGAACGGCTGGTTGGGGAAGGCTTCCACCAACTCAAGGGTGTAAGCCAGTTGATCTACAAAAATCAGCAGGTCGTAGGTGTAGCCAAACCGGGCCAGTTTTGAGAGACCCCGCCGGAACGCCGGGCGCAGCATAAAGTCGCGCTGAGGTTCGTCGTGCAACACATGCCGAAAGCCTTTCAGGGTTGGGAACGCTTGATAATAAGCCAGCCGATCGTCTAAATCCTCGGCTTGTAAATCGACCCAACCAATAATTCCTTTGATGAAAGGATACTGATTGGCCAGCCCCAGCAGGAACGTATTTTCAGCTTCCGACTGGTCGGCCTGCACCGCCACGCAGCCGTCGAGGTTGCTATTTTGCAGGTGCGGAAGCAGGGCAGGGGGTAAGAAATCGGTCTTTAACAAGCCCATGTCCTCGTTCATCCAGACATGGCGGGCCGGGTCATACTGCCAGAAATGCTGATGCGAATCAATACGGTCTGTTTTCATGGGTCAACAGGGAAAGTCTTTATAGGTTAACTGAATAGTACAAAGGAATATAGATTTATTCTGATAATATGCCAGAAATTAGCAGACTATTAAGCGATTTTAACATAGATTAGCCTCATGATAGCAGATGCCAGAAAATTTAGCTTTTTACGCTCATGAAAGCTCACTTACTAAAAGTGCCTGCTGGCCCTGATCACTCCTTTTCATTTCGCCAATATCGGCAGCCCAATATCAATAACAGATGGCATTATCACCCCGAAATTGAACTGATCCATATCCACCAGGGCAGTGGTACGCAGTTCATGGGCGATCATATCAAGCGATTTACGGCGGGCGATGTGGTGTTGGTGGGTAGTAACCTCCCGCACTTTTGGCGATACGACGACTCCGAACGCGATTCGACGGATACCCTCCGTTCTACCGTGATTCATTTTACGGAGCGACTTTGGGGGGGACAGTTCATGGATCTGCCCGAAAATAAGCTCTTGAAAGACCTGCTGTTTAATGCGCAGCGGGGGTTGCTGCTGACGGGCCAAACCCGTAGCCGGGTGGTTGAGTTGATGGAAAAAATTCATCACGCTGAAGGTACCTATCGCCTGATTCACTTGCTGGAATGCCTGGTGGTTATTCCCCTGGGTAATAGTGCCGACACCGTACTGTTATCGTCACTGGGTTTCCGGCATCAATCGTCCGAATCGGAACACGACCGCATCAACGCCATCTACGAATATGCGTTTCAGCATTTCCGCGACAAGATTCCGCTGGAAACCATTGCCGCTGAAAGCGGGCTGGTGCCGAGTTCCTTTTGTCGGTATTTTCGATCGAAAACGGGCAAAAGCTTTTCTAGTTTTATTCAGGAATTACGGGTTGGCAATGCGTGTAAATTATTGTTAGAGAATCAGTTAAACAACAAACAGATCTGTTACGAAAGTGGCTTTACTAACTTCACCTGCTTTCATAAACACTTCAAAGCGGTTACGGGCCTGAGTCCGCAACTGTACCAGAAATCGTATGCCCGGCAGCGGAACCCTGCCTTTTAGAGTACTGGTTATCCCGCCACTTGTCGCATCAGTGTTTCCAGCGGACCATGCTGCTTGTAGCGGCTCCAGATCGCACTGAAGGCTACACTGAGGCCGTAGAAGGTTGCCGCAAACCCCAGTACCAGGCCCGGCGATGCAACGGGCTGTTGACTAAGAACTCCCGTATAAGGTTGGCCTGTTAGTGCGCCGAGAACGACCATACCCAGTGTTAGGTGAACTACATAGTGGGTTAGCGTCATTTGCCCAGTTTGGACAAAGGCATTGATAAACCCGGAATTAGGGAGCCGGTTGCCGATTTCCAGACAAACAACCAGCACCATCAGGGCAACGCTGGCTGTGCCAAGCATAAACGGCAGAAAAGGCGGCAGGTAGTCGGCCGTGAGGTAGAAGGTTAGGTTGGCAGTAAACAGGTTTTGGCGGGTGAGTGCCTGAATACTTTCCACGAGAACGAACCCTGCTGCACCCACACCTAACACCCACGCCCGCACCCGGCCTTGTTGCCAGTTGAGCCGACCCAGCCACATACCCAGCAGAAAGAACGCCAGCCAGGGGAACACGGGGTTCCAGCCATTATAAAAGGTGTTGCGCAGAAAGCCCGGTATTGTCCAGAAGTCGGTGTACTGAAGGGTATCAAAGTGCCAGCCATTGTCGTACGGAATGACTAGCCATAGTGTATGGAACATGATAATGGCTCCGGCTGCCAGTAGCAGATACGCCCGCTTCGGCACAAAGAGCAACAACGCTGCGATGTGCATATAGCCGCCGTACATATGCAGGATGTCGGCGGGCCACCAGGCATACAGAACCAGCCCCAGTGCGAATAAAAACCATGATCGTCGAACCACTTTCTGGCGTAACTGACGCTGCTCAGCAGCTTTATAGGCAGGTCGGTTGGTCATCAGCGCAACGCCCATGCCCGCCAGCATAACAAATGCACTGCTCGAATTGCCGTTGAATAGATTCAGGAAGCCACCCAGCCCGGTAGTGACTTTGTGGGAGCCAAACACCGTGTTAAAATTGACGATATACATGCCAAAGATAGCCCAGGCACGGGCTAAATCGAAACCGATAATGCGGGTAGTAGTCATACGAAGCGTGCGTTTAAGGCGCAAAAGTGGCTGCCACCACGCACCCCTCATTTGACCTACATCAAATTCGCTCCTGTTGGGTGGTTTGGCAGAGCGGCTCGCCTGGCCCGAATGCGGCTGAGGGTTTCCAGCGATATACCGAGGTAGGAGGCAATATGGGTCAGTTGGAGGTGCTGCATCCAGTGGGGTTGGGTAATGAGCAGTAGCTCATAGCGTTGGGTGGCATCGAGTGTGCGAAACTGCCGAAGCCGATCCTCCTGCCAAAGTGCGTAGTATTCTGTCAGTCGTAAATCCAGTTCTACCAGAATGGGAAACTCCTGCTTCAGTTGCTCGAATGCCTGGTAATCCGTGCGCGATGCGATGGTGTTTTCCAGCACCTGAATAACTTCCAGGCTGGGTAGTTGGAGGGTATGACTGGTGAGGGACAGAGCAAGGTCCTGCGGGAAATAGATTTCGGTTGTAACCTCCCGTCCATCTATCAGATAATATTTGCGGGCCAGACCTGTTTCAATAAGGTAACTGTAGCGGCAAACATCACCGGCTCGCAATAGGTAGTCGCCTTTTTTAAACGAGTGCCGGGATGAAATGCGGGCCAAAGCCTCCTGCACCGCAGGGGGGAGTTTAGTAATGAAGGCATCTATTTGAGCTAGTTTGCGGGTCATTGGTCAAGAGGAATAGGGACTATAATGACCGTTTTTAGCGCGTAGCCCCCATGTTAGCCTGGTACTGCTGCTGTTTCTCCCGACCTTTTTTCATCAACGCGGCCGAAGCCTTAAACGTCAGTGTGGGGAACACGTTGCCGAGTTTACTGAGCCACCCCCGACTGGCTGGTATGATAATTTCGACCCGGTTGCGTTCCAGCGCATCGTGGAATACGGCCCGCTCCACATCGACCACGGTAAGCATCCGGGGGCCGCTGAACGACAGGGCTGCTTCGGGTTGGTCTATTTGCTGGGTCATCATGTTGGTGGCCACCAGGTCGGGACAAATCACCGACACCCGCACGCCCTGGGGCTGCAACTCGCCCGCTGCCGCCAGGGTGAATGCCCGCACCGCAAACTTGCTGGACGAATACAGACTCATGCCCAACACCGGCGAAAGAGCCGCCAGCGAAGCTATGTTGATGAGGTGGCCGCTGCCCTGTTTCACCATTTGTTCGGTGAGCAGCCGTGAGCCGATCAACACGCCTTTGACGTTGATGTCGAAAATGAAGTCGATGTCGGCGGGGTCAAATTCATTCACGTAGCCTACCCGCAACACGCCCGCCACGTTCAGCCCCACGTCGATGCGGCCCCAACGGGCCAGGGTCTGCGCCATAATATCCTGCCAGTTGGCCAGGTTGCGCACATCGAGCCGGGCCACCAGCACCCGGTCGGCATCCCAGGTGGCCGTCAACTCCTGAATGCGGGTTTCGTCCACATCAGTTACCACCACGGCATCGCCCCGCTGGTAGAAGACGGTGGCCAAATGGCGACCAATGCCGTTGGCGCAACCGGTTAAAAAGACAATGTTCATGGCAACGAGCGATTTAGGGGCATTTTTTGACAATACCCCGAATGAATTGACTATTTTTAGGAAAAAACAGAATTGGTCAGCAAACGTCCGCTTTCTGTCCGGCATTTCAGTTGACAATTATCAAATTAGAAGCCCTTTGCTTTTCCATGAACCCAATTGTAGCACATTTAGAGCGATATCAGCCGTTAACCGAGGCCGATAAAGCGCACGTAACAAAGGTCGCCGTTCGGCATGAGTACCCCAAACACCACCTGCTGATGCGGGAGGGCGAAGTCTGCCAGTACCTCTATTTTGTGGCCGATGGACTGGCGCGCAATTATTACTACAAAGACGGGCGCGATGTAACCACCTGGTTCGGCAGCAACGGCATGTTTCTCACTGATTTAGACTCGCTCATCAACCGGCAACCCTCCCGGTTCAACATTGAAACCCTTGAACCGACGGGCATCTATACCGTTCACCACGAAAAACTGGCCCAGCTTTTTGATAAATCCCATGCCCTCGAACGGGCCGGGCGACTGAGTACACTCGATAACTTTGTGATTCTGGAAAACCGGCTGTTTGCCCTTCAGTTCTATACAGCTCAAGAACGTTACGCCAATTTTCTACGCATGTTTCCGGGCCTGGTCAACCGGGTACCGCTCATGCACGTTGCTTCCTACCTGGGCATCACCCTCGAAACCCTGAGCCGCGTCCGTGCGAATTTGATAAATGTCAAATGAAACCAGCCTGCATACATAGACTTTTGTCCGGTTATTCTTTTACTAATCCAATACCCTACGTCTATCGTCAATCCATTGGTCAGTTAAGAAAAACGCTCATGAAAACTAGTCAATACACCTTCGCCCTCTTGTTTATCAGCCTTCTACTGGCTGGCTTCCTGCCCCAAAAATCACCCCGTCCCCTCTTCGATGGGCGAACCTTTGCGGGTTGGGAAGGCGATACAGTCAATACCTGGCAAATCCGCGAGGGTGCCCTGATAGGAGGCTCCACGGAGCGGTTTACGCCCCACAACGAGTTTCTGTGTACAACCCGGCCCTACACCAACTTCGACCTGCGGCTGAAATTTAAAGTCATCGGCACGGGATTCGTTAACGCGGGGGTACAGTTTCGGAGTCAGCGGGCTACGCAACCAGCCTACGAAATGGTTGGGTATCAGGCCGATCTGGGTAAGGGTTATTGGGCAAGTTTGTACGACGAATCGCGGAGGGATAAGACACTGGTGCAGGCCGATTCTAACCTGATTAAGCAAACGCTGAAACCAGGCGACTGGAACGAGTACCGGGTGCGCTGCGAGGGTCGCCGGATACGGATTTACCTGAATGGCAAGCAAACCGTGGACTATACTGAACCCGATGCCAGTATACCGCAATCGGGCCTGATTGGCTTGCAGATACACGGAGGAGGCAAGGCCGAAGCCGCCTACAAGAACATTACGCTTACCGAATTACCGTAACCTTAAAGGGAATTGGCCGCTGTCAGACTTTATTGATTAGACCCTATGAACTTATGCTACACCCGTAGCCTGCTGGTGAGCTGCTGGCTGCTGATTTCGGTGGCGGCTCAGGCCCAAACGGCCCGCTGGTCGGCAGAGCAGGCCAACGATTGGTATGGTAAACAGGGCTGGCTGGTGGGCTGTAATTTCATCCCGTCAACGGCCATCAACGAACTCGACATGTGGCAGGCCGACACCTTCGACCCGGCCACCATCGACCGCGAGCTGGGGCTGGCCGAAGGGCTGGGTATGAACGTCGTCCGGGTGTTTTTGCATAACCTGCTCTGGGAGAACGACAAAGCAGGTTTTAAACAGCGCATAGACCAGTTTCTGACCCGCGCCGATACTCATCACATCAAGGTCATGTTTGTGCTGTTCGACTCCTGCTGGAACGACGACCCGAAACTGGGCAAACAACCCGACCCCAAACCGGGGGTGCATAACTCCGGCTGGGCGCGGGCACCCGGCAGCAAACGCCTGTTCGACTCGCGCACCTGGGCCGGGCTGGAAGACTACGTGAAA
>JBBQUC010000127.1:0-9032 GCA_038212815.1 Cytophagales bacterium | reverse complement strand
TGCTCGGAGGCCGAGATGGTAGAGGCTCTGAAAGTAGCCCACGAAGCCATTAAAGTACAGTGCCGTGCCCAGCGCGAACTGGGTGAGAAAGTAGGCAAAACCGCCAAACGCACCTATAACCACGAAACCCACGATGAAGCCCTGCGCGAAGCCGTTCGGGCGGCTTGTTACGATAAAATTTACGCCGTAGCCTGCCAGCAGAACCCTAGCAAAAAAGGCCGCTCAGAAGCCTTCCGCGCCGTTCGCGATGAGTTTATCGCCAGCTATGGCCCCGACGAGGTGGTGAATGTTGGGTTAATCAAAACCTACTTCCACGATCTGGAATCAGAGGCTGTGCGCCGGATGGTACTCGATGAGCGGTATCGGCTCGATGGCCGTAAACTGGATCAGATTCGGCCCATCATGTGCGAAGCTGGTTTCCTGCCCATGGCCCACGGCTCCGCTATTTTTACGCGGGGTGAAACCCAGTCGCTGACTACCGTTACCCTCGGCACCAAAATGGACGAGCAGATTGTCGATCAGGCTCTGTTGCAGGGATACAATAAGTTTTTACTCCATTACAACTTCCCTGGTTTCTCAACGGGTGAGGTAAAACCGAACCGGGGGGCCGGTCGACGCGAAATAGGCCACGGCAACCTGGCCCACCGCGCCCTGAAAAAAGTACTCCCCACGGGCGACGATAACCCATACACGATCCGCATTGTATCCGACATTCTGGAGTCGAACGGCTCCTCGTCGATGGCTACGGTTTGTGCCGGTACACTGGCACTGATGGATGCTGGCCTGAAGATTAAATCTCCCGTTGCTGGTATTGCCATGGGCCTCATTTCCGATGGTCACAAAGTGGCGGTTCTGTCCGATATTCTGGGCGACGAAGATCACCTGGGCGACATGGACTTTAAGGTGACTGGTACCGAGAAAGGCATTACGGCCTGCCAGATGGACCTGAAAGTAGAGGGTCTCTCGTATGAGGTGCTGGCGCAAGCTCTGGAGCAGGCCCGTGCGGGTCGGCTGCATATTCTGGGTGAGATGAAGAAAGCCATCGACGCACCCCGCGCCGACCTGAAACCATTTGCCCCGCGTGCCACCATCATCAAAATTGAGCAAAACCAGATTGGCGCAGTGATCGGGCCAGGTGGCAAAGTGGTGCAGGAAATCCAGCGTGAGTCGGGAGCGACCGTGGTGATTGAAGAGCGCGACAATGCCGGGTTTGTGAGCATTTTTGCGACCAGCAAAGAGAGCATGACCAAAGCCGTAAGCCGGATTAAAGGAATTGTGGCGGTGCCAGAAATTGGTGAAGTTTATTCAGGCAAGGTAAAAACCATCCAGCCCTTCGGTGCCTTTGTGGAGTTTATGCCGGGTAAGGATGGATTGTTGCACATTTCGGAGGTGAAATGGGAGCGATTGGAGTCGATGGATGGGGTGTTGCAGGTAGGCGAAGAGATTGAAGTGAAACTGGTGGACGTTGACAAGAAAACGGGCAAGTACCGGCTGTCGCGCAAGGTGTTGTTACCTAAGCCTGAGAACAAAAATTCCTAATAACCTGTGACTTTTCGTCGTAACGATTCGTCCGAATTTCGCGTTATATAGATAACGATCCCGGAGATACCACTAATGAGACAGTTAAAGATCAGTAAACAGATTACCAACCGCGAAAGCCAGTCGCTGGATAAGTATTTGCAGGAAATTGGTAAAGTTGACCTGCTGACCCCAGACGAGGAAGTGACGTTGGCCCAGAAAATCCGGGAGGGCGATCAGCTTTCGCTCGAACGGCTTACCAAGGCTAACCTGCGTTTCGTGGTGTCGGTAGCCAAGCAATACCAGAATCAGGGTCTCTCGCTGGGAGACCTGATTAACGAGGGTAATCTTGGCCTAATCAAAGCCGCCCAACGGTTCGATGAAACGCGGGGCTTTAAGTTCATTTCGTACGCCGTTTGGTGGATTCGCCAGTCTATTTTGCAGGCCCTGGCCGAGCAAAGCCGGATTGTGCGCCTGCCGCTGAACCGCGTAGGGTCGTTGAACAAAATTTCCAAAACATTCTCCGACCTGGAGCAAAAGTTTGAGCGTGAACCCTCGCCCGAGGAGTTGGCCGCTGTGCTGGATATTACCCCCGCCGAGGTAGTGGATACCTTGAAAATTTCGGGTCGCCACGTGTCGATGGATGCCCCCTTTGTGCAGGGTGAAGAAAACAGCCTGCTCGATGTGCTGGAAAATGATGGCGAAGACAAGCCCGACTCCGGCCTTATTACTGACTCCCTACGGAAGGAAGTACAACGCGCCCTCTCGACGCTGACCCAGCGCGAAGCCGATGTGATTACGCTCTATTTCGGACTGAACGGCGAACACGCCATGACCCTCGAAGAGATTGGCGAGAAGTTCAATCTCACCCGCGAACGCGTTCGGCAGATTAAAGAGAAAGCCATCCGCCGGTTGCGCCACACCTCCCGCTCCAAAGCGTTGAAAACATATTTGGGGTAACGGTAACCAGTTGTATTAAAAAAAGCCCCTGCTGTACAGCAGGGGCTTTTTTATGTTTAGCCTCGCCGTACCAGCAACGCTACATTCTCCACATGGTGCGTGTGCGGAAACATATCCACGGGCTGCACGGCCTGTACCGCATACAATTCATCCAGAATAGCCAGATCACGGGCCTGAGTAGCCGTATTACAACTGACATACACAATCCGCTGCGGGGCTGATTGGAGTAGCTGCCGGGTAACAGTCTCGTCCATACCAGCGCGGGGTGGATCGGTAATCACCACATCGGGGTGGCCGTGCTGACCGAATAGGGTTTGGGTCAGTAGTTCCCGCATGTCGCCCGCCAGAAAGGTCGTATTGGTAATGCTATTCACGTCGGCGTTGACGCGGGCATCGGCAACGGCATCGGCTACGTACTCAATTCCAACAACATGCCGGGCTTGCCGGGCCACAAACAGGGCAATGGTGCCGGTGCCGGTATAGAGGTCATAGACCAGCTCCTGCCCAGTAAGAGCGGCCATCTCGCGGGTAATTTTGTAGAGTGCATGTGCCTGCACCGCGTTGGTCTGGTAAAACGATTTGGGGCCAACCCGAAAGGTGAGGGTATGCCCGCCCCCTGCGTCCATTTGCTCCTCAATGAAGGATTTTCCTGCCCAATTTATCACCGTCTGATCGGCATAGCTGTCGTTCAGTTTCTGGTTCAGGATATAATTCAGGGAGGTAATTTGTGGAAAGGTAGTCTGCAAAAACTGCAGCATGCTGTCCAGCACCTCCGGTTTATCTTCGGCGACCTGCACCGTTACCATTACCTGCCCGGTAGAAGCCGTGCGGATAATGAGGGTGCGCAAAAAGCCAACGTGGGTGCGCAGGTTGTAGGCGGTTAGGTTGTGTTGCTCCAGATACGTAGCCACGCCCAGCCGGATGGCATTAGACGGGTCGGGCTGGAGGTAGCAATGCCGAATGGGCAGCACCTTATCGAAGCGACCCGGCACGTGGAAACCCACGGCACGGGGGTCCATACGTACGTCGGTACGAACCTCGGCGGTGGTGAGCCAACGACCCTCGGCTATGGTAAACTCAAGTTTGTTGCGGTAGTATTGGGTTGGCTCGGCAGCCAGGACGGGTGGAATGGTGGGCAAGGCAATTTTACCGATCCGTTCGAGGTGATCTACCACCTGCTGGCGTTTAAACCGCAGTTGCTCCTCGTAGCGGATATGCTGCCACTTGCAGCCTCCGCAGGTGCCAAAATGTTCGCAAAAGGGTTCGGTACGAACGGTAGAGTATTCGTGTATCTGCTCGATGACGGCTTCGCGGTACTGCTTTTTGGTATGGACAATCCGCAAATCCACCACATCGCCGGGGGCGGGGGCAGCATGGCCGGGCTGAGCGGCAACGAAGACAACCCCATCTGGCGTATGGGCAATACATTTCCCTTCGGCAGCCACAGCGGTGATGGTTACGCGGGTGAGCCGTTCGGGAGTTTTGGGGGATTTTTTACGCATTATTCCGAAAAAACCCCTAATTTAAGCATCCGTTTTCGTACCCGCTACATCCTGACTCAAACCGAATGAAACACAACTACCCGACCCGGCACTGGAACGGGTTGATGCTGTGCCTGATGGTACTTTTCAGCAGCTCCGTTTTTGCTACGCACATTGTTGGTGGCGAACTCGAACTGCGCTATCTGGGTACGGCCACGGCATACAGCCACCGCATCAGCCTAAACCTGTATTTCGATGATGTGAACGGCAACCCCGGTGCTGACGATGCCTCGGTGGTGGTCAGTATATTCAGGAAGCGTGACAACACCCTCATCGACAATGTGGAGTTGCTCCGGCAGGGTAGTACCCTCATCGACTACACCGTACCTGCCTGCTCACTCCCTAGTCTGCGAACCCGGCTAATCCGGTACACTACCGATATTGGCTTCCCGCCCGCCCTGTTCAATGACCCCGCAGGGTATTACATTGTCTGGCAACGCTGCTGCCGCAACAACATCATCACCAATATCCGTACACCTCAGCAATCGGGCGATGCGTTTTACCTGGAGTTTCCAGCCCTGCCCGGCAGTGGCACCACCGGGTTTAACTCCTCACCGGTTTTCAATGTGGTGAAAGGCGATTATGTGTGCATCGACAAACCCTTTATCTTCGATTTCAGCGCGAAAGACCCCGATGGCGACAGCCTGAGCTACGCAATGGTAACGCCCTATAATGGCTTTAGCTCCAGTACCAACCCCAACCCCGCCCAACCCGGCAGTACTCAGTTGGGTATTCCGGTCAATCCCATTTATTATGCCGGGCCATACCCTTCTATAGAGTGGGTGAGGGGATACTCAGCACAAAACGCCATTCCCGGTCCAAAGCCGCTGAATGTCAATCCTCGCACGGGACTGCTGAGCGTAACCGCCGATCAGGTGGGACTGTTTGTGTTTTCGGTAGAAGTGACGGAATACCGCAACCACAAAGCCATTGGGCGCGTTCGGCGCGATTTTCAGTTGCGGGTCATCGACTGTCCGAAAAATTCGCCCCCCAAACTACTCATGAAGCCCGACGGTCAGGCCAGTTTCTACAAATCGGGCACGGTGCTGACCGTCAATGAGAAAGACCTGAACTGTCTGAATCTGTACGTGACCGATGCCGACTCCAATCAGCGGGTCAACATCATCAACATGAGCGGTTCCCTGCCCGGCCTGAGCATTACCCCCGGTCAGTTAACCACCCGATCCAGCAAAGACACCCTCCAGAGCAAGTTCTGCTTTGGTCGCTGCGTGGCGGGTGATACCGGCAAACCCATTACCCTCATTCTGCGGGTTACCGACGAAGGCTGCCCACAAGGGCTTAGCGATACCCTGTCTATCCGGCTCAATATCATTGCCGACAAAAACAACAAACCAGTGGCCACTACCAACCTGCCGGGCGGGCAAACTACCATTACGGTTGGCCAGTCGCTTTCATTCACCGCTTTCGGCAAAGACCCCGATAATGACCAGATTACCATTCAGGCCGTGGGGCGCGGATTCGATATAGCCAAGGCGGGTATGGTGTTTACCCCTAAATCGGGTACGGGTACGGTCTCGAACGCCTTTAGCTGGAAACCCACCTGCTCGCAAACAACGAAGCCCAACTACACCGTCGATTTTGTCGTGACCGACACCCGCTGTGGGGCCAACCTGCGCGATACAGTAACGGTGAACCTCTCCGCGCAGGGGCTACCAAGTCAGCCACCCACCATCCAGACAACCCTGCCCAAACCCATTGTCACGGTCGTCCTCCCACCTGGCGATTCCAACCCGGCCACTATCAGCTTCGATGTGCTGGCCAACGACCCTGACCGCGATACATTAAGGCTTACCGCCACCGGGCGCGGCTTCGATCTGAAACAGACGGGTATGACGTTCACCAACAAATTTGGCAAACCTACGCTATCGTCGGCCTTTGGCTGGCAACCCGACTGCTCCCTGCTAAAAGGCCGCGACTCGACCACCTTTGTGCTTGATTTTGTGGCCGATGACCGCGCCTGCCAGCCCAGGCATACCGATACAACCACGGTAACGGTGATTGTGAAGCAACTACCCATTACCTTTGACGTGAACATACCCAATGTATTTACGCCGAATGGGGATGGGCACAATGATTTTTTCACGGCTCCGGGCCTGCCGCCTAACAACTGCGATGAGCAGTTTGTGCAGGCTGAAGTGGTGAACCGCTGGGGTCGATCCGTTTATACCACCCGCGACCGAACCTTTAGCTGGGATGGGCAGGATCAGCCCGCAGGCGTGTATTATTATGCTATTTACTACACCCGGCACACCTACAAAGGCACCGTTACTCTAATCCGATGACCAACAAAGTAGTGATTATTACCGGCGCGTCGTCGGGCATTGGCCATGCACTGGCCGTGGTTTTTGGCAAGGCAGGAGCCTCCATTGTGATCTGTGGTCGCAAGGCCGATACATTGACTAAAGTAGCCGACGAGCTGCATCAGGCCAATATTCCCTGCCTGGCCAGTGTGGCCGATGTCAGCATCGAGACCGATATGCAGCGGCTCATTCAGGAAACCATCGCTCAGTTTGGCCGGATTGATATTTTGATCAATAACGCGGGTATCTCCATGCGGTCGCTGGTGGTCGATACCGATCCAGCCGTAATTCAGCAGGTGATGGACGTAAATTTTATGGGTAGGGTGTATGCCACCCGCTACGCCCTCCCCTACCTTATGCAAACCAAAGGCTCGGTGGTGGGTATCTCGTCCATTGCGGGGTATCGGGGGTTGCCGGTTCGGGCGGGGTACTCAGCCTCAAAGTTTGCCATGAACGGCTACCTGGAAGCCCTGCGCACCGAAATGCTCCATCAGGGTGTACACGTGCTGACAGCCTGTCCTGGGTTTACGGCCTCCAATATCCGGTATGCTGCCCTCGATGCCCACGGGCAGGTAACCGGCGAAACCGTGCGCGATGAAGGCAAGATGATGAGTGCCGAAGCCTGTGCCGGGCATATTTTACGCGCAGTACAACGGCGCAAACGCGAATTGATTCTAACCAGTCAGGGCAAGCTCACCGTATTTATGAACAAATGGCTCCCTGCTTTAACCGACAAACTCGTCTATAATACCCTGGCAAAAGAGAAAGACTCACCCTTAAAATAAGGGGTCATGGTTAGTCGTTCGATTTAAATAATCCAGACCTGGTCTTTGCGGAGGTAATAGAGTTTATTATTCCAGAACACCCGAAGCCAGATGTCCTGACTGCCGAGGATATTTACTTTATGCCCCCGGCCTACCACATCAACCACGGGCGCGGCTCCCGACGGGGCGGAGCGCAACAGCACCCGGTCACGGCTAATAATGCCTGATTTATACCCTTCGGGCAGGTTTATAAATAGCCATACCCCCAGTAAGTAAAACAGGGTTACCCATTTCTGGCTGGTAGGAGTCGCTTCATTTCGCCACGATTTTGCCACTATCACCCAGGTTACATATCCCCCCAGAATAAGCAGCAGCAGCACCAGATATTGACCGTATTGCTTATAAAACAGGTAAAAATAGTTGAGGTCATCGGTTTCGTACCCGCTCAGCCCGTTGGCGCGGGCAATGTCATTCATCTTGCGCAGTACAGCCTCGCTGGGGTGGCGGTCGAAATAGACTTCCAGGTAGTAGAGCAATTTAGGTACATCGGCCAGTTGCTCATGGGCAAAGGCCAGTTTCAGTAGCATGGCATCGGTTGCT
The DNA here is from genome assembly GCA_038212815.1 of Cytophagales bacterium. Classification (GTDB taxonomy): domain Bacteria; phylum Bacteroidota; class Bacteroidia; order Cytophagales; family Spirosomataceae; genus JBBQUC01. Next base: position 1,328 of record JBBQUC010000127.1, on the reverse strand, counting down.
GGCTGCCCGGTAGCCATTGCGGTCTCGTAGATCGGTATAGCCTCGGCAGTAGCCCCGGTAGCAAATAACGAGTCGGCCCGGCGAATCGGATTCATACCGGCAGATACAATTCCCTGCGCCGAGAGCTGGCCTGCCAGTAGGACAAAAACCGCGAGATGCCAAAAAAATTGGCTTTTTTTTAGAGCGATGGCTTGCATATCGCAATCAGAACGGATAGTTTTGCACCGCAATTAAATAAACGTTTGGGTACACACCCCTCACAAAACCCTCTGATCTGGTAGCTCAGCTGGTAGAGCAATACACTTTTAATGTATGGGTCCTGGGTTCGAATCCCAGCCGGATCACCCAAGAAGATGTTGAATAGCGAACAGCCAAAGGTTAATCCCCTTTGGCTGTTCGCTATTCAACCCTATAGGTCGTAGTCATTAAAACGGCAAATCGTTGGTTTCTTCGTCGAACGATGCACTGGCAAAAGGCGTTGGTGCGGGTTGCGACGGACGTGGAGCCTGAGCGCGGGGCCGTTCAGACTGGCTACTGCCTCCAGGGGCAGGCTGGCCGCCTTCTCCTTCGGCCTGATCGATGCGCCAGGCACGAGCTTCGGTGTACCAACGGTCGTTATACTCGCGCGATTCGAGGTTAAAGGTTACTTTCAGCGTATCGCCGGGGCCATACTGCTTCAGGTCGTTTGCTTTTTCGCCCCAGGCCGTAAAGCACACTTTTTTAGGAAACTGATCGATGGTTTCGATCACAAACTCTTGTTTGTTCCAGGGGCCTTTCTGGCCTTGCCCGGTTACTTCGGGCATCAATTTGATTACTTTTCCGATTACTTCTAATGCCATTATCTAGAGTGCTGCCGGGCAGCGTTTAGGGGTAAAATTACGACTATTTGGCTAATTTTTACACCCGCACATTTGTTTTCACAGCCCAATTCCCTACTTTTGTGACCGCTAAACGCAAACGGCCACGTGGTGAAACTGGTAGACACGCCATCTTGAGGGGGTGGTGCTTCACGGCTTGGGAGTTCGAATCTCCCCGTGGTCACATAACTGATTGATAATGAGCCTGTTAGCTATTTTACTAACAGGCTTTTTGTTTTTAGATACAGCAATAGGTACAACAAACTATTCGTACGGGTAAAGCCAGAATGCTCACCTATCTGTTAACGGCTGACTCCACTCTCACAGCTATGAAAAACGAAAGTTCTTACTACGGCACCGGAAAGTAGCGCAACGCCCGCACCGACTGCGTTTGCTGGCGGTCGGTGAAAAGTTTGTCGTAGATATTAGCGGCTGAACTGCCGAAGCGGGCAAAATATGTTTCGTAGGTCT
>JBBQUC010000126.1:0-9048 GCA_038212815.1 Cytophagales bacterium | reverse complement strand
GCCCTCGATAATGGGGTTTACGGCTTCGAGGTGCGAGGGGTTCGGTGCCAGCTTTACGCTAATGGGTTTTCCCGCCGGGGTTTCAATCAGGCTGGCATAGCCAAGGTGATATTTCACATCACCGTCGCCGTGAAGGTCTTCGGGTACATTCCCCTCAAACCCATCGAAGATGCTCTCGTAGGCTTTACCCAGAATATTGGCCAGCACATTGAGCCGACCCCGGTGTGCCATACCAATCATCACCTCCTCGACACCCATATCAGCAGCGTGGTTGATAATGGCATCGAGAGCCGCAATGGTGGTTTCGCCCCCTTCGAGCGAGAAGCGTTTCTGCCCCAGAAATTTGGTGGCCAGAAAGTTCTCAAAAACGGTGGCCTCATTTAGTTTTTCCAGAATCCGCTTTTTCTCGTCGCCGGTAGGATTAAATACTAAGGCTTCCTTCTCAATTTTATGACGAAGCCAGTTCTTTTCCTCCATATCGCGGATGTACATATACTCGAACCCGATATGGCCCGCGTAGATCTTCCGCAACGACTCCATGATGGTGCGCAGGGTAGCTGGGCCAATACCGAGCAATTTGCCTGAATCGAACACCGTATCGAGGTCGGCCTCAGAGAGGGCGTAGTCGGGCAGATCAACGCGGGGGGCGCGGTCTTTGCGCTCGCGCAGGGGATTGGTTTTGGCCAGCAAATGCCCCCGCGAGCGGTAGGCTTTAATCAGACTGGCCACCGATACCTCTTTCTCACGGTCCGACGTTTCGCGGTCCGACGTTTCGGCCTGGTCCACGCGTCGAACCGGGGGGGCACTAGCCGGGGTTGTAGCAGTGGCTTGAGTAGCTGCCCCGTTTTGGCCATTGGTGGCCGGTTTAGTGCCATTGCTGGCCCCACCCTGTTCGGGGTATTTCAGAGAAAATTCATAGCCCTGAAAAAATTGCTGCCAACTTTGGTCCACCGAAGCGGGGTCTTGCTTATACGACTGATAAAGCTGGTCGATATAAGCAGCATCGGAGTTAGCGATATACGAATATTGGTCCATAACAAGGGAAGCCTTGTGGTTTAATCGGGCAAAGGTAAAGCAAAGCAGGGAATCTACCGGCCAACCAGAGCTGGTTTTATGACACTGCCCCGCCAAATAACCCAACAAAAGCAACGCTGAATTAGTTGACATCACCGCCTTTACCCACCTATAGGCTTCGACTGTTACCTTTGCCAAACCAAAAAAGACAGCACAAATCCCTATGCTTTCATTTACAACGAGTTTGCTGAAGTTTGGCGACAAAGGCGAGAAAACCAGCTGGACTTATATCGACATTCCCGTCGGCATTAGCCAGACACTCAACCCCGATACGCGCACGGCCTACCGGGTAAAGGGCCAACTGGATCGGTATGTACTCCGGGCAGTAGCCCTGCTCCCGATGGGCGAGGGGTCGTTTATTATGCCCATCAACGCCGAGATGCGCCGGGCAATCCGAAAAGAAGCGGGAGCCACCGTAACAGTGCAACTCGAACGGGATGAGGGACCATTACCCCTCTCCCCTGATTTGCTCGACTGCCTGGCCGATGCGCCTGAGGCCCAAACCTATTTCAATACCCTCACCAAGGGTCATCAGTTATACTTTTCTAACTGGATAGAAGAGGCTAAAACAACGGCGACCAAAGCGAGCCGCATTGCCAAAGCGGTGCAGGGGCTGGCAATGGGCTTAGACTACGGCGCAATGATTCGGTATCATAAACATCAGAATCGCGAGAGATGAGGGATTTTGGATTGGGCTGCCGCAACGTATACCCTCAGTCCGAAATCCGAAATCCGGTCAATGGGTTGATTCAACAGCACGCGGTTGTCGAAAATTTCCCAGAACAATTCGTCAGAAATCTGGTAGTGACGCTGTAGGTAGAGCATATCTCGAATGCTCTCTTTAAGCGGAACAGGTTGAACCTGAGGACGCACAACTTCGGAGCGGGCCAGGGGCGAAGCTAAGGCATTCATAGTCTATTGTTTTTGAGGAGTTTGTGCGTTGTAAACCGGCCTAATTGACTGTTGTTTACGTTATTTTCTTCATATCTAACCGGAAATTAGAAAAATCCAACCAACCCCGTCTTTTGTCAGTTATACGCTATGTATCATCTCTAAAAATTACCAAATGAAACTGCTCCTTACCCTCATTTTCCTGGTCGGCCTTGCGGCCTTCACGCCTGCTCTTCGCCCCAAACCATCACGTCTGGTAAAAGTTTGGGAAACGGATACTACCCTCCGCACCCCCGAATCAGTATTATATGACGAAGCCGGGCGGTTTCTGTACGTGAGTAATATCGACGGAAAACCCGATGCGCTGGATGGTAGCGGGTTTATCTCCAAAGTGAGCCTCGATGGCCAGATCACCAACCTCCATTGGGCTGGTAGCCTTAACGCACCCAAAGGCATGGGGTTGTACAAAAACCATCTCTATGTAACCGACGTATATCGGCTCCTTGTCATCAACACCGAAACGGGGCAGGCTGAAAAAACCTACGATGCCATTGACCCAAAAAACGCGTTTCTGAACGATGTAACCGTCGACAAGTACGGTACAGTCTACGTGTCAGACAGCCGGTTCGATAAGCTGTACCGACTGAAAGACGACAAATGGGAACTCTGGATGCAGGGCGAACAGCTTAATAAGCCCAATGGGCTGCTGGCCCTCGGCAAAAACACGCTGCTGATGGGTAGTACCAAAATTGGTGCTTTACAGCGGGTGGATGTGGATACCAAAACCATCACTAAACTGGCCGATGGCATGGGCAATACCGACGGGATTGTGACTGACAAACAGGATAACACCTTCGTATCGGACTGGAATGGGCAAATTTTTATGATACAGCCCGGCGGCCAGAAAACCCAGTTGCTGGATACTCGCGCCGACAAGATGAACACGGCCGATATGGCCTACGTACGCCCGCAACGGCTGCTCATCGTACCAACGTTTTACAAAAACAAACTAGTGGCGTACCGGGTGGAGTAAGCTTTACAGTTCCAGCCGCAACCGGGCGGTGGAAACATAGCGCAGGCTGCCGCCAGTTGTTAACGCTAATCGCCCGCAAAGGGCACTATAACTGGCCGGAATAGTGACCACATGGCGCACCTCAACGCCTTCGCCTGCCACCGGAACCCGGTTTACCGACCAGACCGTTGGGTCATTCCAGAGGCCGGTTTTCAGGGTGTACACCGCTAATGGTCCCTCGTAAGCACCCATATCAATCCGGCCGTTCACAAATCGGGGGTTGCCCGCCAAATCCGTCATACCGACGGTGGCCGAGGTTGTGGTAGGGTCACCGGCATTGATGGCGAGCGAATTGGCCGTGAGTTGCGCCGAGGTGGTCGAAATAAACGGCAAGGTGCTGGTGGTGATGTTACCGGAGTTGCTGAGATAATTGGCCACGGTCAGCTCAAACAGGCTGTAGGTAGCCGATACACTGGCCCTACCATTTTGCTGAATTAGGTTCTCAAAACTACTCGCTCCGCCATTATTCCAGACAATGCAGTTGGTGAGTTGCGTGTTGCTTTTGCCTGCATTACTGTAGTTATAGATTGCCCCGCCCCCATTGGCTGTGTTATTTAGTAGGGTGCAGTTAGTAAACTGGAGGTTGCTATTGCCATTATAACTCCCTTCATTGTAGAGGACTCCACCCGTGCCGTTGGCTGCATTACTCTGCAAAACACAATTGGTTAGTTGGGGGCTACTTTGTCCAAAGGTATTGCTGGAATTGTAAAATACCCCGCCGTTGGAGATAGCCCTATTATCCTGAAACCGGCAATTGGTGAACTGCGGCCTGATATATGCATCTCCGCCATAATTATAGATTGCTCCGCCAAAAGAAGCCGTGTTGCTCTGAAAGGAGGTATTCCAAATCTTCGGACTGATAAGGGCACTGGAAGTTCCGTAATTTACCATAGCCCCCCCGTAGCCAGCCCGGTTGTTTTGAAACAAACAATTAGTTAACTGCGGACTGCCTCCATTACCAAACGTGCCTCCATTATACATGGCTCCTCCCTGATTCGTTGCCGTATTGCTTTGAAATACACAATTGGTGACTTGGGGATTACTATTGCCATAACCTCCATAGTTATACATAGCTCCGCCAAAATCTGCTCTATTGTTCTGGAACACACAATTCCGTACGCTGGGGCTGCATATCTCATCAACTACATTGGCTGTATTGTACATTCCTCCGCCCTGACTATTGGTTCCGGTGCCATTCGCATGACCCCCTGTAATGATAAAGCCATCCAGCATGGCGGTGGTTGTCAGGCTACCTACATTGCTGATCACGTGGTAGCTGTTGTCGGTAGTACTGGTCGGATCGCCAATCTCACCCGACAGGATGGTGGAGTTAATCGTCCAGTTTCGGGCCGTCAGCAGCGTTTCGCCCCCGGCAAAACCCCCATAGATCACCACATCATTTTTCATCGCAAAACTGGCGGTACGGGCGGTGGTGCTGGTGGGTTTGTAGGTGCCTTTAGCCACCCAGATGTCTGTAGTGCAGGGTGAACTGAGGGCGGTTTGTAAATCAGTAAAGGCATCGGCCCAACTCAAGCCCGTGTTCATTCCGGTGGCCCCGCTATTCACATAAAACCGAACCGGATTGAGTGCCCCCTGATATTCATAAGCACCCATATCAATCTGACCGTTCACAATCCGGGGGTTGCCCGCCAAATCCGTCGTACCCACCGTAGCCGTAGTGGTGGTGGGATCGCCCGCGTTGATTGCCGACGAGCAAAGAACCAGTTGAGCCGAGGTCGTGGAGGCAAAAGGCGAAATAACGGTTGTCAGGTTGGTCGGGCTGCTACTGTAGCCCGTCACGGCAGGTTCGAACAGGCTGTAGATAGCCGATACAGTGGAGGCACCACCATTGTTGGCGATATTGACAAAGGTATTGGCACCGGCATTATTCCATAAAATACAATTAATTAGTAGAGGAATCGTACGGCCTAATGCATTGCTAACGTTGTACATGGCTCCCCCACTAGCAGCCGTATTGTTGTAGAGCGAGCAATTGGTGAGTTGGGGAGCACTATTGCCAATAATATCGCCAGTATTGAACATAACACCACCTCTTTGAGTAGCCGTATTTTCCCGAAACACACAGTTGGTAAATTGGGAGCTGTTAGTACCGTAATAGCTGTTGTTATATACAGCTCCGCCAAAATGTGCTCTATTGTTCTGAAACATACAATTACGAACATAGGGGCTGCATACCTGCCTATCGCTAATAACCGAATTAGCCATCCCCCCACCATATCCGTTCGTTCCGGTGCCATTGGCATGACCCCCCGTAATGATAAAGCCATCCAGAATAGCGGTGGTCGTTAGGCTACCGACATTGCTAATCACGTGGTAGCTGTTGTCGGTGGTGCTGGCCGGATCACCAATCTCGCCCGACAGAAGGGTGGGGTTAGCGGGCCAGTTGCGGGCCGATAGAAGGGTTTCGCCCCCCGCAAAGCCCCCATAGATAGCCCGGTCGGTTCGCATAGTAAAGCTGGCAGTTCGGTCGGTGGGGGCAGTCGTGCTGGTGGGTTTATAGGTACCTTTGGCCACCCAGACCTCGGCACCACAGGGCGAACTTAGGGCCGTTTGCAAATCCGTGAAGGCATCGGCCCAGCTTTCGCCCGTGTTGGCTCCACTGGCTGTTGCATTGACAAACAGGCGCACCGGGTTAAACGCCCCCTGAAATTCATAAGCCCCTATGTCTATTCGCCCGCTCACAAAGCGGGCATTACCTGCTGCATCGGTGCTACCCACCGTAGCCGAGGTACCGGTCGGGTCGCCGAAGTTGATCGCCGGCGAGCAAGCTACCAATTGGGTACTGATAGCCGACATAAAGGGCGAGGTCGTGGCCGTCAGGTTGGTCGGGCTACTGGTGTAACCCGCTACTGACGACTCGAACAGGCAATACGTAGCTGACATACTGCTTACACCAGTGCCGTTAACGAACAGCGTGCTGGCCCCACCATTATCCCAGAATGCCCCATTCAACAGCACAATCATACTCGTTCCTCCACCATATACATCGGTACATAAGGCTGCGCCCGTAAAACCCTGGTTCCCCTGAAAGGAGCAGTTGGTCAGGATGGGGCTGCTGGTTCCGTTACCCGACCCGTCGTTATACAACCCGCCCCCCGATCCTGTAGCGGTGTTGCTCTGAAACACACAATTGGTCAGTTTCGGGCTGCTTTGCCCGCCATTCGCCCCCGCATTATACATACTGCCCCCCGCCGAAGCTATGTTACTCTCGAACACACAGTTTAGTACCAGAGGACTACTCTGCCCAGTTCCCTGTCCGAAGTTGCAGATAGCTCCCCCATACGTGGCAATGTTCTGGCGAAAGGTGCAGTTGCGGAATTGCGGGTTACAGTACGACCCGCTACCATTGTTGAACACCCCGCCCCCCACTTCATTAAAATCAGCCCCATCTGCCCGTCCCGACGTAACAATAAACCCATCCAATAGGGCCGTTGTGGTGAGGCCGGCAGGATTACTGATCACGTGGTAGCTATTGTCGGTGGTGCTGGCCGGATCGCCAATCTCGCCCGACAGAAGGGTGGGGTTAGCGGGCCAGTTGCGGGCCGTCAGCAGGGTTTCGCCCCCGGCAAAGCCCCCGTAAATGGCCACTCCATTTTTCATGGCAAAGCTGGCGGTACGGTCGGTGGGGGCAGTCGTGCTGGTGGGCTTGTAAGTTCCCTTAGCTACCCATACCTCATTGCCCGACGCGCTGGCGTTGATGGCTCCCTGCAAGTTGGTGGTGCTGGTGGCCCAACTGGTGGCCGTAGCGGGGTTATTGTTGGTGCCGGTGGTTGAGACATAGCGCGTGACCTGCGCCGGGAGCGTCGTACTGATAAACAACAAACCGAGTAGATATAGGCGGAAAGCAATAGGGCGGACAGAAACCAGCAGATGTATCATGGGAGACCAGAGTTGACTGATGGGTCAAAGCTGGTCGGTTTGCCCGCCGAAACCTATTGTAGAGGCTGGACAAAACATGGACAAACGCTCAAACGGAACCGATTAGGGCTTGTACAGCAGCTACCGGGGGGCGGCTGTCTAACTTTTTCCGGAGCCGGTAGCGCGATTTATGGATGCTCTCGACCGACACGCCTAGCATGAACGCCATTTGTTTGGTTGGGATAGCTAATTTCAGCAGGGCCAGCAGCCGGACTTCGGCGGGGGTCAGGTCGGCATGGGCCTGGTGGAGGGTGTCAAAAAAGTTGGGATATACCTGCTCGAACAATTGCCGGAACCGCAGCCAGTCAGTATCGGTCAGAATCACACTGTCGAGCAGGGCCGTGAGCCGGTTGTTTCTGACCAACTCCGATTCGGGCGACTCCTGCCGGGCCTTATCCAGTTCCAGCGAAATCTGCCCGATGAGGTCGTTTTTCTCGTTCACGTTAGCCAGATACTGCGCCAACTGCGCCTGGGCATGGGCTAACTGGGCTTCGGCCCGTTCGCGCTGCTCGGCCTGCACCCGCTGTTTCTGGCGGAGTCTCTGGCGATTCTGGTGGAAGGCATAGCCCGTAGCAATTCCCAATAAAAGCAGGGCCGTCAGCATTATATTTCGCTCCCGGATCGCCCATTTCCTATCGGTTTCTACCTGCTGTAAATCACTCAGGTATTGTCCGGCATTGACACTACTTTCGGCCGCCGCCACAATTCGATTGCTGAATACCGTTCGGAGTGAATCCTTCAGGGCCACTGTCGAATCCAAGTACGCAGTAGCGCGGGCGAAATTGCCGGTTTTTTTATAATACAGCGTCAGCACTTCATAGTAATTGACCGGATAACTCGACCAGAATCGGTCGGGGTGGAGGTGCGTTGAGCGGTCGATAAACGTTTTGGCTTTGGCCACGCTATCAAGGGCCAGCAGGGCTTTGGCAATATAAAGACAGGTAATAGCCGAGTTTTCAGGAACATCGTGCTCATTCTGAGCGAGGTCGGCATAGAGGTATGGGAGAGCCTGCCGGTTCTGACCCATGAGCCGGAGTGTATTCCCCAAATTACCCGCGCCAATACCAACATAGACGGTATCGTGATAGGCTGCCGCCAGACGCATTACCCCCTGAAACGCCTGCTCGGCCTGTCTGTATTCGCCCAGCCGCTGATGCGCCATGCCTACCGTGTTCAGATTGGTGTAGGGCAAGCCCAGCCCTTTGCGGGCATATTTTCGATCCAGGTCTAAGTAGTAGAGTGCTTTTCGGTAGTCCTCGAACGAATAATAATAGTGTCCATAAATACTCAGATAGACTGCCGCATCGGGAATGTTGGCGTAGCCGATCTTCTCGAACATACTTCTGGCCCGAAACATGAGCTTAAACCCTTTGTCGAACTGACGGTTCTGGAAACAATGCTGGCCATAGAGGCAGTAATACGAAGCCCTTACCACCGCTTCCGGGCAGCTTTCCATCATCAACTCATTAGTAACGAATGAGGTAGCCATTTTTCCGGCCCGCACTTCCAGGGTGGCGCGGTTAATAATGCGGTGCAGTTCGGCATACCAATACAGTCGCTCATCGCCCCGCTGCCGGGCTAATAGCTGCACACGATCTAAGCGGTGCCGCGCCACTATCGAATCACCCGCCCATACTTTAGCGGCTACCCAGAGGGCCACCACCCGCTGGTCGGCGGTAAGCCGGGAAAGCGTGTCTGTCTGAGCGTTCGACAGAAATGGTCTCAGTAAACAAAAAAGCAATAAATACCCCCCGTAGCGCGACAAGACTCGTGTTCAGTTTCGACCTCCAGAGTCAAATATACACGAATCAACGGTGTATTTGTCATTTGCTTATCGAAACCTTTTGGCAGTGCTAACCAAAACCCTGACGACCAGGCTTAGTCAGGAAGTATCGGGCGCAGACTCAGCCACTGGCCATATAGCAGTAGCCTTGAGCGGGTAGCGTCGGCCACTGAGCAATGGGTTGGGTAACGGTTGCAAATTGGCGCCTATTTGCCCGGCATCGGTATTATCTGCTCATTTATCCGCTGATGCGCCCACATTTCGTTGAAAACGGCACTGCCCTCCCGTA
>JBBQUC010000125.1:0-9114 GCA_038212815.1 Cytophagales bacterium | reverse complement strand
TTCGCCCGCAAACAGAGCCTGGTCGAAATACGCTTCGGCTCCAAACCGCGCCCCTTCAAACGACACGGGCTTGTTGAACTGCGTATGGCTAAAGGCCCCAATGCCCACCACAGACGCCGACCGGAAGCTGGTTTCGCCGTTGAACCGGCAACCCACAAACGTCAGGTTACGGCCAAAGGAACACAGTACGGTAGTGTCGCCGCGCTGCCGGAAGGCCAGCACCTTACCGCTGAAGGTGCAGTTGCGGAAGTAGACGGGTGCGTTGACCCATACCCGCGCCACGGTGGGGGTTTCGGGGCTGGCGGTCAGCGTGGTAAAATCCAGATCGTCGCTGAAAGTCACGTTCTCGACGCGTACCGGCAACCCAGCCGCCAGCCGCGTTAGCACCGTCTGGGCCGTCATGGGCGGGTTCACAGGGGGCATATTGGAACAGGCAAGGACCCCGACCCCGCAGAGCAGCAAGCCCCAAAACCGGTTAGCGGGCTGGCTGAACATTGGCTGCTGGATTAGCACGGGCATATTCGATTTGTTTACGGGCGAGGCCCCCGTTGCGCTGCTGCTGCCGGAGAAAATCGACGATTTCCTCGGGCGAATAAGCATTGCGGTTATCGGCCGTAATGGCCGAATTGAAGGAGCGACGCAGGGCTTTGCTGTCGGTGGCCCGCAACGGATTTTTGAACGAAAACGGGTTCGATGCTACCCCGTCGGCACTCTGTCGGGCCGAATAGCCATTTTTGAACACCACCGGCTTATCGGTCGTGTAGAAGTAATTATCGGTTTTATCATCGTCATTCAACACGTTTTCGGGGTCAGCCAGCAATACCAGGTAATACGAGCCGTTGAGCGTGGCAGGCATATTGTAGCTGAATTCTACCCCATCTTCGGTACCAAATAACTGATGCGATAAATTACCATAGGCGGGTAGCGACACGTTGAAATTGCAGTTGTCATTGGTACACTGATAGGTATTGGACGTCAGCCCTTTAGTGGTAAACGTCTCATACAGTAGCAGCCCATAGTCGTTGGCATTATAGGCGTTGTAGTACATATAGTATACCTTCCAGGGAGTTTGGGGCGTGGCCGACTTGGTGCCCACATTGAAAATATTCATGTCTACAGACCGGCTCTGGGCTTTGCCCGTTTGGCTGTAGGTCGAAAAATCTTTATCGACCCAAGCGAACAAATCAATACCCGATTTTCCGGTTGGGGTGGTGGGCGTAGTCGGGGTGGTGGGCGTGGTGGGTTTGGTGGTGGCATCGGTCATCACCATCAGCACCCGGTCACCGTTACCATCGGGCTGGGCGAAGGTGTTTACCAGAAATGTATAGTCGACCCAGATGTAGCCCTTGCTGCCCCAGTTGGTGCCCCAGGAATTAACCACTTTGAACGCACCGCCCGCCCCCTTGCGGTCATCATAACCCACAATGGTCAGCGCGTGGCCTGCGTGCTGGCCCACCTGCGTGTAGGTCGTGTTGGAAGAGAGTACATTATCGCTGTTCCAGGTCATGAAATTGTCGGACAAAAACGCGCCCAGTAGCACAGGGGTCTTGTTAGCCAATTGCTCCTTGATGGCGTTGACACTAGCCGTGATGGTGCGGTAATTCTTGATCTTGTGTTTGGCGGCATCCGTGCTCCAGGTCGTACTGGCACTGGCCGCCGCGCAGTTGCCGAGGTTGCTGTAGGGCACAGTAGTCAGCGTGGCGGCTCCCCGGTTTTGCAACACATCGAGATTTGCCAAGAAGGAACTGCCACCGCAGTTGGTACCTTTCTGGTTGTCAGGCACGGACGTGAATAAATCACGCGGGCTGATCTGGTTGGCAGCATTGGCCAGTTGCGCCGCTGAATAATTGTTGGTTAACCCTTCTAGGGCCGTTTTCATATAATAGCCCGCTGCCCACGATACGCAGGTGCCATAACTGCCCTGACTGGCCACAGGTGGGAAGTACGCGCTCAGATCGACCGACGAGGGGAATGTGCCCGCCGAGGCAAAGCCGAAGTTGGTCGAGACGGGAATCTTGCTAAGGTCTTCGTTACCTGCCCAGCCCAGCGCGTAGGTGGTTGTGGGTGTGGTGGGCGTAGGGGTAACAGGCGCAGGATCATCGGCTTTTTTGCACTGAAAAAGGCCGACGGTGCAGCCAACGAGGAGGGTAAATCGAGTAATAGTCATGGGTAATGTGTGGTTTTAGAGCGGCGGCGATCTGGCCGCCGGTTTGGTTGGGAATGGTACAAAATTGGGCCACGTATCAGGCTGGCCTATACGGCATTTGCCGTATTTTGTGGCAGCGGTGCCGGTGGGTTTATCCTACTTGTCGATGGGTAGATAAACGATAGAGGGGCTGCTGGTGCTGTATCCGCCCGTGCCGATCCACTGCGCTGCCAGGGTCAGGGTCATGCTTTTGCGCCCTGCTGCATCCCAGGCGACGCTGCCAAACGAACTGTGGTAACTCGTGACCGAGGCAAAATAGGCCGGGCCATAAAACGTGTTTACTTCCGTCGATTTGAAATCATCTTTCGCCGCGTTGCTGGTGAGGCCCCCAAACTGCCAGACGCCGTTCTGGTAGAAACAGCCGTAGGTCTCTATGTTATCCAGCCGCTTGGGGTTGGCTTCTACCACCACGCCCATTTGGCCGTTCGGGCCCTGGGTGGCCTGGAAACCACTGATACGAGACCCAGGCACCCCGAAATTGAAAATGATCATCTTCTGGTTCGTAGCCAGGTTGATGTCCCAGACCTGCTCGCTTTCGAGGGTGGTAGATGGAGGTAAGAAAATAAGGTGGTCAACGCCCTTCTCATCCAAAAGCAGTTTAGCCGGATTGCGGTACGAACCGGTGGTCGAAGACTTGGGATAGCTGTAGGCAACCTGGGTACTCTTTCCGTTGAAGTATACCACCTGCTCCACCCCGTCCGTCGAAATATTCTCGAAGGTTAAGTGAATGGTGCCGGATGCATCAACATAGCCGCCCAGGTTTTTGACGCCATTTCTGGGTGCCTGCTCATACTGCGTCTTTTTTACCCAGGGGGTATTCAGGTCATAAATCGTAGGTTTACCCGTACCACTCAGCACCGCATCCCGGATATAATCGCAGTACCAATGATACCGGCTATAGTTTTCTTGCTGGGCTGCTGGTCCAAGTTGCGCCCAGAATACGGCCACCTTACCCTGCGGCGTCAGCGTGGCAAACCAGGTATCCTGCGTCTGCTCGGTTTCGCTGATGCGAATCGGCTGGCTCCAGGTGCCGCCGTTGAGGACACTGTAGGAGATGGTGCCAAGGTCTGTGCCGCCCGGCCCATCCAGGTAGGCTTCACCTTGCAGGTATTGTGCGCTACCATACCGTTTCCAGATAGCGTAGAAGGTGCCCGAACCATCCTGCAACAGGCGGGCGTAGCCCGATCCATTGCCGGTGTTGTCGTTGCTGATATTGACGGGTTTACTCCAGCTACCCCCCTGATTGGTCGAGGTGCTGTAGTAAATAAAAACGGGCTTACCAATGTCGGGGCTTTCCTGAAAGACGACGTGATACGTACCGGCTTTGTCGATCAGAAAATCGCAGTAGCCCGCCCGTTCGAACTGCGAAATCTTTTTGTCGGCCACCGACCCTGTCGGCTGCGGGTCTTTTGGGTGGCACTGTTGCAGGATGAGGGTCAGGCAAATCAGGAAAAGCGGACGTAGCCAGGCTGCCAGGAGTCGGTATTGGTTGGTCATTGGGTGAACGTGGCTTCCACGCGGTTGGGTGATGCTACAAAACTCCCATCCGGCCACGAGGCATCTATACGGCATTTGCCGTATTTTTAGGCTGGGTGCCATATAGATGCCTGAAACAGGGTATTGATTTTTCGAGGAATGAAGGTGAGTTGGTTGGCTAGACAGCCACGGGCAGGCTAATCACAAACGCTGTCCCCTCCTTTTCCTGGCTCTCCACGCTGAGGCTCCCCCCGTGTCCTTTGGTAATAATGTCATAACTCAGGCTCAACCCTAAACCCGTACCCTCGCCGGTGGGCTTAGTGGTGAAGAAGGGCTGGAAAATCTTGGCCTTGATCGCGTCGGGAATACCCGTCCCGTTGTCGCTCACCCGAATCTGAACCTGCCCATTGACCTGAGTGGTATCGACCCGCACCGTAGGTTGATAGCCCACCGGAGCCAGTTGCTGTTTTTGCTGGACGGCGTAAAAAGCGTTATTGTAGAGGTTGAGCAACACCCGGCTAATCTCCTGGGGAACTACCTCGACAAGGCCCACGGCTGCCCCGAAATCGGTTTCCAGCTCGGCGTTGAAGTGCTTATTGGTCGCTCGCAGCCCGTGATAAGCGATCTTGAGGTATTCATCAGCCAGGGCGTTGAGGTCGGCGGGGCGTTTCTCACCCGTGCCGGTGCTGGAGTGTTCCAGCATCCCTTTGACAATAGCAGAAGCCCTGCCCCCGTGGTGCGTAATCTTCTGGAGGTTAGTCGATAAATCCCCCAATAGCTCACCAATCAGTTGGGCGTCCCGGTCGGCTTTTAGCTCTTCGTCCCGGATTTCGTCCACCAGTTCGGCACTGACCTCCGAGAAGTTATTGACGAAGTTGAGTGGGTTCTGAATCTCGTGGGCAATACCGGCCGTCAGCTCCCCCAGACTAGCCATCTTCTCTTTCTGAATGAGTTGTTGCTGCGAGGCTTTTAGCTCGGCGGTGCGTTGTTCTACCTGCTGTTCGAGCCGCTCATTCTGGCTGGCCAGCAGGTCTCGTTTTTCCTGGGTGACCAGCACTACCGCAGCGGCATTTGTCCGTACCTCGGCTAATGTCTCTTTAAACCGGAGCACCAGATAGATCAGAAAGGATAAGGGGAGCGAAAGAAAGGTACCCGACATGAGAAATAAGAGAATGAAGAAATTGCCGAGTAGGTATTGGGCATTAGTTAGTAAAGCGATAGCTGTTACCAAAAGGACTAAGAAAGTGAAAACCACCCCCACAACAACCGCCCATTGCGCCCCTTTCAGCCGTTTCCACGAAGCAATGATCACATATAGGAACACCAATAGCATACTAATATAGCCAACAAAAGATAAAATATCTTCTAAGTCAATATAAACGTTTATCGTACCTACCCCAAGCGAGGCCAGTACGCTTATCCCAATCCATTTGTTGGGGATTCGGTACCCAAATATCTGTAAAAAGGCTACCATACTTAGGCTAATAATCGGCCATTGAACCAGTAAATCCAGCGCACTAAAGAAATAAGTATAAGTAAACGAGATGGCCACTATGGTCGTGTACAAATCCAGGGTCACGATGATGAAAAGAGTCTCCACAATGGCCAATAGCCGAATGGTGTTTTTTTCAGGCTGTTCCTGCATTGACAACAACCAGAACAGGAAGGCTAAGAGCAGGGATACCGTGAACAAAAGGCTTACAAAACCGGAAAGTGTTTTTGCATACATCAGGGAACGGGACATAAACGCCGGTCGGCTTAGCCAAATAAGTTCCTCTGTACCAGAGCTTATTTCTGATTTTAGTTTTTTAGGGGCAAAAGGAGGGAAAGGAAATACCTCATCAACAACATGAATAGCGATCAGATAGTCTTCGCCGGGTGCTAACCGGATAGGTAATGGTGGGTTTGACGTAGGATTGTTTTCGGCATACGGTTTAGCGCGGCCTGTGCTGCCAAAGGAGGCTGCCCATTGCCCGTTCACATAGACCTCGCTGGCCGCCCAACTCCCGCTGCCTACGCCTAATGGCAAGCCGTTGAAGGTCGAATCGAGCCGGATACGGAGCCGGAACCAGCCTTCGGCTTTACCAGCAGCGTCGGCATCGGTAGCCGAAAAGCTCCCCGGATCTCTTTTTACCCAGCCTGCCGTGTTGAGGTTCTGCCTGGCCCAGGCCGTATCATGGCCTGCTTTATAGACCCATCCCGCTAAGGCGGGTAAGGGTATGGTGTGACGGTCAGTAAACATACTGGTCGACAGCACGATGGTGGTGTCCTGAGCGAGGGCCGGGCGCAGGCTGGAATACAACAAGAGGCAAATCAGTAACAGGCGAGGCAGCATGGTGGAGCGGTGTAGGCGGTGAGTGGCCATCGAATGGAAGAGCAAGAATTACGGGTTGGCGGCAGCAGGCTGGCCGCTTAGGCGGTGTTGCTGGTGGGGTGTCAGGCTACGCAGTACCTCCGTGGCATGGGCGTAGCCAGTGGCATAGATGGCGTCGAAGGATTCCCAATCGATTAGCCCAAACCTGCTCACATCAGGGCTGAATTGAAGATCGACCAGGTGACGGGCGCTTTTTTGGCGGGCGGTACTGCACAATAGGGTTGTGTTGAGCAGGATAGACAGCAGCGAGGGGAGCGGGTAGCGGCGGCGGGCTTTGGGCCGCAGGCGGTCACGCAAGAGCTGGCGGCTACCGGGCACCTGGTCAATAGCCAGCGTCTGCACTTCATCGCGGCTCAGGTCAACGCCGATGATGGTACCCACACCGGTATTGCTCATCACGTCGGTAGGAAAATTGTTGAACATAGCCCCGTCCATCAGCAGGTCGGGGCCTTCGATAACAGGCGGAAACAGGCCCAGAATCGAAATACTGGCGCGCATATAGCGAAACAGTGGACCGTGGGTGTGTACTTCTTCACGGGCCTGGCTGTAGTTGCTCGACACCACAAACAGCGGCAACCAGGTGTCTTCAAGCTGAATATCGAAGCCCACACTCTCCTGAATCGTTTGCCGGATCATTCGGTCGAGCCGGTTGCCTTTGATGAATGATACCAGCGGAAGGAGGTCATAGTCGCCGGTGGGATTGGCCAGCGAACAGTTCCGGGCCATCTGACGGGCCCGTTCGGGCGGCAGGTCGAAGGCAATCAGGCCAGCCATCATCGCTCCAATGCTGGTGCCACCCACGTAGTCAACGGGTACGTCGGCTTCCTGCAATGCCCGAAAGACACCCAAATGGGCAAATCCTTTGGCCCCGCCGCCAGCCAGTACCAAACCAATGGCGGTACCGCTCAGTAGCCGGGCCAGCCGGGCCATGTCTGTTGGCAGGTAAGGCCGGATGTGGTAGTGTGCCTGCACCTGGCGGGGCCGTAGCCAGTTGGCCGTTCCCCGTGGATGAGTCGTCTGGGGGTCGTGCAGCAAAATAAGCTGTTGCGGAATGGTCAGGCCAGGCACCCGGCTGGTCAGCAGGCTTTTTTCAAAGGACCTGAGTTCTGGTGGCTGTTGCGCATCGGCCACGAAATAGATGATGTCGGCATGACCCAGGCACCGGCTGGTCCATTCTGAATGGGTATCATCGCCGACATAAAGCACAAACTCGTATTGGGCCTCCTGGTCATCGAGCCAAGCCGTTAACTGCTTGTAGGCGGTGGCCTGCCAGGGCGGTGTCTGGGCAAAGTCAGGGGTCTGGTGCATGGCATCGAGGCGGGCGCTGCTGAGTAACGTAGCCGGGCCAATGCCCACTAAATGGTCATGGAGTTGCGCCGCGAAGCCGTCAAAATCGAGGAGGGGTGTGATCGGCAGCAGGCAGATGTTAACGGGCTTACGCACGGCTTTGGCCGGTGCCTGTGCCTTTTTCAGCCGCTTTATCACAACCCGCCCCACGTGGATAGCCAACAGAGGGGCCAGTTGCACAATCGCTTCAAACGCCTGTTTGGTTAGCCCCACCAGCACCGTATCGCGCACGGCGACCACGGTGGCCGTGCGGGGTTCGCCCGTCAGCAGGGCCATCTCGCCGACGGACTCGCCGCGCCTGATTTCGCCGATGCTGATCTGTTCGCCAGCGGTGTCGACCAATGCCCGGAGCCGCCCGCTGATGACAAAGAAGACCCCGTCGCTGGTATCGCCCTGCCGAAACAGCACCGCGCCACCGGCCAGTTCATACCACGTCAGCCGGTGTTCGATCTGAGCAAGTTGATCATCGGGCAACGTACCAAATATGCCGGTGAGGCTATTCGTTACTACGGCCTGTCTGGATGATCGTTCCTGAATTGGGGAGGACTGGTGCATAGTCTGACGGGGAGAAAAGGGCTGCGCTGGCAGGATGCAATACTACCCCGTCCCGGTCGGTTCCACATACGGCAAATGCCGTATTTTCACGTACATCATTCTGGTCAACGAATCCCCTGGACCACAGCAACGTCAAGCTCCTTCCAAAAGCTAAAAGCCCCCGTAGCAGATGCTGCGGGGGCTTTTGGTCAAAACAGCCTGCTACCCTATTATATTTGTCTATTTTGGGCTTAAGCTAATCACTCCACTCATGCGTGTTTGCCAACTGCTGCTTGTCGGGTCTAGCCTCCTGGCTGTTCATGCAGGTGCTATTGCCCAGCAACCGACTAACCCGAAGGATACGACCTACATTATGGCCCTGTTGCGAAAAGCAGAAGCCGTTGAGATGCAACAACCCGACGTTGCCCTCCGCGACTATCAGAGAGCCCATGCCTTTGCCCAACGGATTGGTACGCGCCAGGCTATTTTGAGAGCGTCAGGCTAACGGCTTACTTGCTTGATATGCTGGGCCGCCATACTGAATCGCAGCAACTGGCTACCGAAGCCCTGCGCAAAGCCGACCAGGATATCTCGGCCCAATACCGGAGTACCTGCCATTTTGCGCTGGCACAGTCGGCCAAATGGCAGGGCAACAATAAAGAAGCCATCCGGCAGTTTCAGTTGGCGGCACCGTATATGCTCGCGCACAAAAACCGCAAAAAAGCGGCGGCCCTCAACCAGAATCTGGGCCTGATCTACGAGTCCGAACAGCTTTACCCACAGGCCATTGCCCACTTCGAGGCAACCCTCCGATTCGACCGGCTGGCTAACAGTGCGCCTCAGGAGTTTGCCATGGACTACCAAAGCCTGGCGGGTATTTATGCCCGGCAAAACCGGCTGCCACTGGCACTGGCCTACTACAAAAAATCAGAGCCGATGCTCAGCCCGGACACCGACATCCATCAGCTTACTAACCTCTATGGCAACCTGGGCAATCTGTACAAAGAAATGGCTCATCTCGACTCGTCGCTGTATTATTGTGTATTTCGGCCAAAGTGACCCAGGCGTTTCGGAGCAAACTGACCCACCCCGCCGCTGGGTAGGAACCGCTCAAAGATACTCAGCTTTATTTCTCAGCCACCAGGCTTTGCTTACGGCGCATCGACTCACCTTTCAA
>JBBQUC010000124.1:0-9169 GCA_038212815.1 Cytophagales bacterium | reverse complement strand
AGCAGACCTTTCTCTTCGCCCACCACAGTCAGAAACAGCATGGATCGGCGAGGGCCATTCCCGGCGGCTTTGGCTTTGGCAAACGCCTGGGCAATCTCCAGCACGGATACCGTACCAGAGCCATCGTCATTCGCGCCATTGTTGATCTGCCCATCAGGGTTAACCCCAATATGGTCGTAGTGCGACGAGATGATCATCACCTCGTCTCTTTTATCGCTTCCTTCAATAAAGGCCATCACGTTTTCAGTGGGTACATTAGCATCTACCCGCTCTGCTTTCACGCTCACCTCCCCCTTCAGGGACCCGGCCGTGGTTTTGCCGGTTTTGGTTATTTGATCAATTTCCTTTTGTAGTTTAGCGGGCCGGGTTTTCAGCAGCAGAGCGGCTGTTTCGGTATTCACCACAAATGACCCAACCGTACCCACGTTTTCAGTAACGGGTTTCAGACTCAATCGGTTAAATCGGCCCTGCAAGGCGGCCCGTTGCGCCAGTAGTTGTTTAAACCCATCGCCCGTTTGTGCCGAGACGATAAAAATCTGGGCCACACCTTTATCTTTTGCCAGGGTAGTTTTTGCCCGGAATCCATCGGTGGCGCCCCACTTCGAGGGGGCCGTTTTGCCAATAATCCAGGAGCCATCAGCCCATTTGGGTTCGCCATCGAGCAGCACTACGGCTTTGCCCCGTACATCCAGCCCGGCATAATCATCATAGCCGGTATCGGTAATGCCATACCCAACAAACACCGTTTCATAGCTGGTTTCGGTGGGGAGGTTCAGCAGGCCATTCGTCACAAAATCCTGTTGATAAACCAATTGTTTCCCATCCGCTTTGAGGTAAAAATCGCCCCAGGCTTTTTTATACAACTGAAATGGCTGAAAGTACGATGCCTTGCCATCGGCCCCTTTCACGAGTGGAGTCAGGCCGTCGGCGGCAAATTGGTTGGCAATATAATCGGCCGCTTTTTTCTGGCCCGGCATCCCCGTTTCGCGACCCTGCATATCATCGGCGGCAATAATCCGGAGGTGTTTTTCAAGGTCAGCCGCCGTAATGGTTTCGGCAAACTGAGCGGCTTTATCCTGCGCGGTAGTCAGGTTGGTCAGGCCAATTGAAAGGAGGAAAGTACCCGCGAGTCGGGCAGCATGAGGAGTTAACGACACGATCTGATGGAATTGTGAATTTTATCTTCTAACGCAGGTTAACCAAAAAAAATGCGAACCGGGTCGAGAATTCAGACTGGTTCGCTAGGCTGATGGGCTACTGCGATGGGCCGCTTCAACAAGATCGACACCGCCATCACCCCCAGCACATTGAGCGACAGGTTAGCCACCATCTGCACCGCATGAATAAACGAGGCTACAATAATAGCCTGATTGTAGGTAAACCCATACAGCGAGAGCGCGTAGGCTGCCGCTAGATGGAAGCTCCCCACGCCCCCCTGCGTTGGGGCTGCCAGGCCAATAATAGACACAAATGAATAAAAGGTGAGCAAACCGCCTAGGGTAATGTGGCGGGATACGGGCAGGGCCACAAAAATGATGTAAAACGTGAGCAGACCAACCACCCAAAGCAAGACCGTGTAGCCAATGAAATACGCTAGTCGCCCAGAACGGCTCACGCTGATTAATCCACCAATAAACTGACCGACAAGGCGTTGTATTTTTAGTTTAACAGCTGATAGGGTTACACCACGTCTGGCAAGGATTTTGATAACGACTATGGCAAGCAACCCGCAACCCAGCCCAACAGCTACTACAGTTGAGCCAGATGGCAGGCGGTGAAGAAGGGCATCCATATCGAGGGTAGCCCAAATGTGCCAGAAAGTGTCGCGTTCGAGCAGAGCGGTTAGACTGATCCCAACGGCCATCATAAGCAGGTCGTACCAGCGTTCGGCCACAATACTGCTCAGGGAGAAAGGTAGTGGAATGCTGTCCGTTTTTTGCAGAGTGCCGCAACGGGTCAACTCGCCGGAACCCGCCAGTACCAGATTAGCCAGGTTCCCCGATAGCAAGGCGACCAGTAAGTGGAAAAACGGCACGCGGTAGCCCATCATGCCCATTGCCAGTTGCCAGCGCAGGGCACGTAGGGCGTAATGGCCCAGCAGCAGGGTGAGTGCCAGGCCTACCCAGCGGACATCGGCTGTTTGAAGTGTTGCCCATACATCGGTTAGTGGCACCCCGCGAAGGGCCAGGTAAAGCAATACCAGCGAGACGATGAGTAGCGCAATACTGCCCCATTTTTTTCGATTCATTGTAGAGAATTGTCTGTTAACGTACCGTACTTTTGTTAGAACCTGACCCAATAAAATCAAGCGTATCCATGACAAAGAAAGGGAAAAAAGAAACCGTTTCGGTTAAGCCTTCGCCCCCGCGCCCCGCCGTTGCTCACCCTCAACCAAAACCCGTGCCAGCCCCTGCCGCCCTCCGCGACCGGCCTGCTGCTCCGGTCAAGCCTACTGTTGTCTCCATTCCCAAACCCAATCCGTTCCTGATTAATTTCCAGGATCGCCGGGTGCGCTGGTATCTGGGCATTGTGATTGGGCTGTTTATTCTCTGCACATTACTCAAGTTCCATAACGTTTCGCTGGCCATCTGGAATCAAATTCTTCCCGACGGCTCTCCCGCCGACCGGGGGTTAATCAGCGGGCAGGCCCGGCAAATTCGTATGGACGATTATGCCGTAGCTATCCCGTGGCTTCTCTCCAGTGCTAATCAGGGGTTGCCGGTCGTGAATGAGGTAGTAGGTGGTGAAAAAACGGGATTATTGATGCTGCCCAACCATAGTCTGTTTATGCTTTTTAAGCCTACTTATTGGGGGTTTCTATTTCTAGACACAGATCGGGCTATTTCATGGCAATACAACCTAAACGCCACTAGTATTCTAATCTGTGGGTTCCTGTTATTTCTACTCCTCACGCGGAATAATGTGCTGGTATCAGCAACAGGTAGTATCTGGCTCTGGCTATCATCGGGGTCGCAGTCGTGGGTAGGTGGGCCAAGTGTTATTATCAGCTTTTTTTCTCTATTGCTCATCAGCGGGGTATATCTGTTATTCTCCGAAAAAAAGTCGCTGTGGCGTTGGCTAGGCTACTCGCTGCTCTTTGGCTGGTCGCTGTGCAGTGCGGTCTTCATGCTGTATCCGCCCTATCAGGTGCCGTTAGGATACGCGTTTCTATTTTTATTCCTCGGCTTTTTGTTCAACAACATTGGCCGCGAGTCGCTACGGTTTCAGTTGCCCCTTAAAATTGGCGTTGGCTTGCTGGGAGTTACCCTTATAGGAGGCATTATGTATGTGGTGTATAAGGACCTTAAACCTACCCTCGATGCCATAACGAACACCGTATATCCCGGCAAACGGAGCGATTACGGTGGAACAGGGTTTATTGCTAACTATTTCTCTGAGTATTTTAGCTGGCTCTACGCGGATACTAAGTTTCCGAAAGGCTGGCTCAACCACTGCGAACTCTCGCACTACATTACCTTCGTTCCCATTATCATTCCTTCAGCCCTGGCTTATTTCGCCATTAACCGCCGAATCGACTGGATGATTGTATTGCTGAGCGCGTTTGTGGTGGCTATGCTGATCTGGATGGAAGTGGGTTGGCCCAAATGGCTAGCCGAAGCGACCCTGATGAACATGAGTCCCACCCGCCGAACCCAGATTCCGCTTGGCATCGCGGGCGTACTGCTTACGATAGTGTATTTGAACTACATGCAGGATAAGGGTAGAAACGTTGCGTTCTGGGTAAATGGCCTGCTTATTGCCGCCGTGTTTGGCTACATGGTTTATGCCGCCTGGGTAAACGTGACGGATGGCAGTGGGTTCTTTAAAACCTACCAGTTGTTCATACCCGTGGTATTTTTTACGGCTCTGTGCTGTATGCTGCTGTTTACCATCCAATGGAAATACAAAACCACCCTGTTCTGTTCGGGGTTGGTGGTATTTCTGCTGCCTAACCTGCAGCTCAACCCCTGGGCCATTGGTACCGCACCCATGACCGAACATGCCCTCTACAAAGCCGTTCAGGAGATTGGAGCCAAAGACCCCAATGCCCGATGGGTAGTGATGGGTAGCCAATATATCTCCTACATGACTACCGCTACGGGGGTTAAACTACTGAGTGGCGTAAAATTCATTCCAGACCGCAACATCATGAAAGTGCTTGATCCACAGGCTAAGCGCGATTCAGTGTATAACCGCTATGCGCATTCGGTCTATAACTCCTACATCGATGGGCGCGATTCGGTGATTTTCGTCAACCCATTCGAGGATGGGTATCAAGTAGCCATCGACCCCTGTTCGCCAAAGTTAAAGGCCCTGAATGTGAAGTACCTAATCTTCGATCATGAGCCACAACCAGCCGAAATCAGGTGCATGAAACTGGTCAATACGCTGGGAAGTATCAAGATTTTTGAACGTACTGATCTATAACCATGTCCCGGATTCTGATTATTGTACCGTGCTACAACGAAGAGACCAACATCAAGGCGGTGGTCAGCGAACTGCTGGCCGTTCGGGAGCGGCATGGGTACGACCTCGATGTATTGGTGGTGAATGATTGCTCGACCGATCAGTCGATCCGGGTTATCCGGCAACTGCCGTGTCTATACCTCGATCTGCCCGTTAACCTCGGTATTGGTGGAGCCATGCACGGCGGCTATAAGTACGCCTGGCGCAATGGCTATGATGTGGCTGTGCAGGTGGATGGCGATGGGCAACACCCCGCCGACGAGCTACCCAAAATTCTGACCCCGGTGCTGAATAACGAAACCGATGTAGCCATTGGCTCCCGGTTTATCGACCGTCAGGGCTTTCAGTCCACCTTTACCCGTCGGATAGGCATTCAGTATTTCCGCTGGCTCAATCAGGCCCTGATCGACAAAACAATTTATGACAGTACGTCTGGGTTTCGGGCCTTTAACCGCCGAACGCTGGCCGTAGTAAACGACTACTACCCCGATGAGTACCCCGAACCCGAAGCCATTGTTCAGTTTGGGTTACATGGCCTTCGTATGCGTGAAGTTGCCGTACAGATGCGCGACCGGCAGGGTGGCACCTCGTCGATCAATACCAGCCGGGCATTTTATTACATGCTCAAGGTCACACTCGGCATTTTATTTGTGTATATTCGACTGGTAAACAGAAAGTAATATGGCATCACTTTCCATCACCATACAAATCATCAGCCTGCTGGGTGCAACCATCTTCATGCTGGCCATTTTCCGGCTCATTGTGAAGGGGCAACTGCGCGAGGAGTATTCCATTGTCTGGATTGTCTGCACATTTTTTCTGCTGATCTTCTCCATCTGGCGACGGGGTCTCGACGAAATAGCCTTACTGCTGGGGGTTTACTACCCTCCCTCGCTCATTTTTCTGGGGGCTATTTTTGCTATCATCGTATTTTTGGTACACCTCTCGGCAGTCAATTCGCGATTGCAGAACCAGATAAAAACCCTCTCACACGAGGTGGCTTACCTAAAGCAGGAGATGCAGGCCCGAACCGAACAGCCACAACCGACCCCGATCACCGAAGTCGCCGATCAGGAAGTAACGGTATAAATAAACCCTTCCCTTGAGTACGCTCCCCCGCATTACCGTTATTACTCCATCGTACAATCAGGCCGGGTATATCCGGCAAACCGTAGAGTCGGTGCTGGAGCAGAGTTACCCTAATCTTGAATACCTGGTGGTCGATGGCCTATCGACCGATCGGTCACTGGCTATTCTGTCGGAATACACCGACCGGCTTACATTGATTGCCGAGCGCGATTCGGGGCAAACCGATGCCATCAACAAAGGACTGCGCCGGGCCACGGGAGAGGTAGTTTGCTGGCTCAACAGCGACGATTATTTTTTGCCCGGTACGCTGCATACCGTCGGTCAGTTTTTCGCCAATAATCCCCATCAGCAATGGCTCACCGGCGACTGCCTGATTGTGGACGAGACGGGTCAGTCTATTCAGGCGCCCATACGGCAATATAAGCGGCTGTTGCGGCACTTACCGGGTCAATTCTATCTCGGCCTCACCAACGCCATTTGTCAGCCTGCCACTTTTTGGCGACGGGAAGCTCATTCTCAACTTGGGTATCTGAACGAATCGCTGCGTTATACCATGGATTATGACTGGTGGCTGCGGCTCCATGAGGTGCAATCGCCCGCTCGCCTGAATAAAACACTCACGGCTTTCCGCATCCACGGGGCTTCTAAGGGGGGCAGTCAGTTTGGGCCACAGTTTGCTGAAGACTACGCCACCCTTTGCCGATACGAGTCATCGGTGTTGATTCGGAGATTGCACCGGCTCCATAATAACGCCATTACGGGTATTTACCGACTCATCAAATGAACCTCAAAACGGTCATCCGGTTTCTGAAAACGGCTCCGCTAATGGTACCCGTGCTGGCGGGTATCAACAGTGCCTTATGGCTCATCGACAGGTTCGCCATATGGACATCACCTGTCCCAAAAACTGACCCGAATGCGCTGCTTGTCATTAAAGTAGATCTGCTGGGAGACTACATCCTGTTTCGCGCATACCTGCGCTACCTGAAACAACACCCTACTTATCAACAGTATAGGCTAACTTTTGTGGGTAACATAGCCTTTCGGCAAATCGCGCAGTATGTCGATGCCGACCTGGTGAACCGGTTTATCTGGGTGGATATTTATAAACTCACTACCAATCCGCGCTATCGCTTTCAGACAGTTCGGCAGATTCGTCAAACGGGCTATGCCCTTACTTTTTGTCCTTCGTATAGCCGGGTGCTGGTACTGGATGATTTTCTGGCTCTTGCCTCTGGCGCACCTATCCGCATCGGCTGCGTCCCTGATTCCACCAATGCTAAACCCTGGGAAGTATGGCTTGGCAATCGGTGCTATACCCAGCTACTACCCACCATCCCACAGATTATGTTTGAAGCGGAACGCAACCGGGAGATAATCAGCGAACTTTTACACGAAGAAGTCCCCCTTCTTTCCGTTGGCTTTCCTCATCAATTTATAAAAGTGCCGGTCCTCCCCCCCCCATACATGATTATTTCGCCCGGCGCGGGAGCACCTGATAAGATATGGCCCATGGCACGGTTTGCTGAAATTCTGACGTATCTAAACGATAAGTACCCCACTTATAAACTTGTTATAACGGGCACACCCGCTGAGCAACCGCTGATGAATGAGCTACGCCATTGCCTGCCCGTTGGGTTTCCGCTCATCGACAAAGTAGGGAAATTGACTCAGGAAGACTTAATTACTGTTGTTGCCCATGCCCATTTTGTGTTAGCCAACGATTCGGGGATTGTGCATATTGCAGCTGCCCTCAACGTAACGTGTATGTCTTTATCCGCAGGCAAATCGCTGGTTCGCTGGCACCCCTATCCCGCAGCCATGACTACCTGCATCCATTATGTTTATCCAGAATTTTTTGATCGATGGAAAGGTCGCTTTGATGAACTCGCCCCACAAGTTATGGGTATAGCCCCTGTCTCTATTCAGACGCTCGATGTTGCACGAGTGAAAGAAGCTATTGACAACTGCCTGCTCGAACGATTAGAAATGAGCGTATAACTCCTGCTGTAAGCCTTACCGCTTCAACAGGGTTTTCAGCGGATAATATACCCGTTCTACTAACCGCATATACCAGGGCTGCTGTTGGGTTAACGAGGCTTCGAACCAGTCGGCTTCAGTATTAATATGCTGGTCGCGGGGATGAGTCAGAATAGGCAGAGAGCCATACTGAATCTGGCTCATCCAGGTAGGTTGACGCACGGTATGGGTAGCATCCATACCAAAGCCAATATTCCGAATCAGGCTTACAGAAGGCACAATAGACAGCCCTTTACGACCTCTGACTGCTACCAGCCATTGCATATCCCAGGTATCAATCTGCCCGGCCTGTAGGCGTTGAATAAGCCATAAAATACGGCTGTTAAAGTACGGCTGTTCTGGTTTTAGTTGCGGCAATGTAGTGGCTAGGGTCACATCGTAATGTATCCAGGCTCTACGCCAGGTAGCCCAGCCCCAAATGGGGGTAAAACCTGAAAAGTAATAAGAAGCCTCCCCCGTCCGGTTATGCCCTAACTGAAAGTTTGCTCCTGCAATGTGCATTACGCGCTCATCGTGCTGATAACAAGTCAGAAGTTCTGTGCAATAACTAAAAAAAGTGGGGTCGGGCAGGCAGTCATCTTCGAGAATAATCCCCGCTTCGACCTGTCCAAAAAACCAGTTGATAGCCGACGATACGGCCTGTTTGCATCCCAGGTTTTCGGCACGGAACAGTGTTTGTACGGAGCAGGGCCAGTCTATCTGATTCACAATTTGCCGGGTTTTCTGGCAAAGTACTGCTTCGCCGGATTTATTCGGACGAGGGCCGTCGGCCGCAATAAACAGTTGCTGTGGCCTTGCCCGCCGGATAGCCTCGAACACAACGTTTGTTACGTCTGGGCGATTAAAAATGATGAGCAGTACAGGAGCAGTTTCCACAACGAGCAGGTACGGTCAGGTGAACAGGTAAGGCTTTTAAACCTTATTTATTTGTTACTTCTTCAAACAACAGCGTTTTCAGGGTTTTGCCAACCAGACGATATTCCCGGTCAGTCAGAAATATATATACTGGCGACAGCATGGGGTTATCCAGCAAAAATGCATCGTCTTCGATCAGTATAAATCGGGGCCGAAACCGCTGCCAATCATTGCTCCGCAGTACATCTAAATCTCCCCCTTCTACGTCGATAGTCAGCAGGTCTATAGTTTGCCCGGCGGGTACATGCTGAGCCAGCACATCGCGCAGGGGCAGGGTAGCCACCCGGTGGGTCTTCTGAATGGCATAAGCGGTGGTTGTGTCGGCATCGCGTTCGGCAGATAGTTCTTTGGAGAAACCATTCAGGGCCGGGTCATCGAAGGCAAAAAACTCCAGCGTTCCGCCCTCCGCCGAAATACCAATGTTGAGGTTGATGTCGCGACTCCGCAGCAAATCGAAGGTACGTTTGCTACCGGGCGTAGGCTCAATATTGATCCCCCACCAGCCACGTTGGTAAAAGAAGTACGTGTTAGAATACCGAATAGGGTGGTGCGCACCTACATCCACAAAAAAGCCCTTATAACCAGGCATTTCGTCATAAAACGATTTCACCATCATGTCTTCGCCATACTGCGAGTATGACCGGTTCGATTTCCGGTA
>JBBQUC010000123.1:0-9173 GCA_038212815.1 Cytophagales bacterium | reverse complement strand
CAAAGCAGTACGGTATATGCGCAGGCGATGAGTCTGGCTGGGCAGTTGTTTCCAGAAGCTATACTCCTCA
The DNA here is from genome assembly GCA_038212815.1 of Cytophagales bacterium. Classification (GTDB taxonomy): domain Bacteria; phylum Bacteroidota; class Bacteroidia; order Cytophagales; family Spirosomataceae; genus JBBQUC01. Next base: position 9,103 of record JBBQUC010000123.1, on the reverse strand, counting down.
CCGCCGACGCAGCTGGGCACATGTCTTTTGCCGATCTGGTGAATACTCCGGTAACCCCTGCGGTCGATGCTGCCTTTGCTGTCGTAACCGCCGATACAGTGGCTAAAGTGCTGTTCACGTCGGGATCAACTGGGTTGCCCAAGGGGGTCATGAACACCCACCGGATGTGGTGCGCCAACTTGCAGCAAATTGGTCAGGTGTTTCCGTTTATGGAAACTGAACCCCCCGTTTTTGTGGACTGGCTACCCTGGAACCACACCTTTGGCGGCAATCACAACTTCGGGTTAACGCTGTATAACGGGGGCACGCTGTATATCGACGAAGGAAAACCCACGCCCAGGGGTATCGGCCAAACGGTGCAAAATCTACGTGAGATTTCGCCCACGGCTTATTTCAATGTGCCAAAGGGGTTTGAGATGCTGGTGCCTTACCTGGAGAATGACGCTGACCTGCGGGCCACCTTCTTCAAAAAACTCCGGTTTTTTTTCTACGCCGGAGCCAGCCTGGCGCAACCCATCTGGAACCGGCTTGAAGAACTATCAAAAGAAGCTACGGGCCAAAAGGTGCCCATCATTACCGGCCTGGGCTGTACTGAATCGGGGCCGTCGGCCATGTTTGCCGCCTGGCCGGGCAGTTTTTCGGGCTTGCTGGGGGTGCCGGTAGCGGGCATGACCGTAAAACTCGTACCCGATGGCGACAAACTGGAGGCCCGCTACAAAGCACCCAATGTAACCCCCGGCTACTGGCGCGACCCGACTGCAACAGCCAGTGCATTTGATGAGGAGGGCTTTTACAAAACGGGCGATGCCGTCAAGTTTGTGGACAATACTAACCCCAACAAAGGGCTGGTATTTGATGGGCGCATTGCCGAAGACTTCAAACTCTCGACCGGCACCTGGGTGAATGTGGGCATACTGAAGGCCAGGGTAGTATCGGCGGGGTCGCCTATTGTGCAGGATGTAGTCATTGTCGGTCTAGATCAGGAGTACGTTAGTGCCATTTTGTTTCTGAACCCCGATGCCTGTCGAAAATTGACCAACATGGCGGTAGAACATCCCAATCGCGCCGTATTTTTGCACGAAGCCGTCCAGCACTATATCGACCAGTTGCTGCTACGGCTGGGCGAAACGGCTACCGGCAGTGCCAACCGGGTGGCCAAAGCCGTCATTGCCCTCGACCCGCCCTCTATAGATTTGGGCGAAATTACCGACAAAGGCTCGCTGAACCAGCGGGCTGTATTAAAACACCGGGCACATCTTGTCGCCCAACTTTACAGCGTATGACTATCCAGAACAAAACCTTCCTCATTACGGGCGGGGCATCGGGCCTGGGACTGGCCACCGCACACATGATTGTTGCCAACGGCGGTAACGCGGTCATGCTCGATATCAACACCTCGGCTGGGCAGGAAGCCGAAGCAGCTCTGGGGGCCAATGCCCGCTTTGTGCAAACTGACGTAACCAGCGAGGCCAGTGTACAAAATGCCATTGCCGTTGCCCAAGCCACATTTGGCGGGCTGCATGGAGCCATTAACTGCGCGGGCATCGGCCCTGCCGAGCGGGTAGTAGGTCGCCAAGGACCACATTCGCTGGCCAGCTTCACCAAAACCATTACGGTTAACCTTATTGGCACCTTCAATGTAATCAGGCTGGTGGCTGCAGTGCTGCAAACCAACGACCCCGGCGAATCGGGCGAGCGGGGCGTGCTGATCTCGACAGCCTCGGTAGCAGCATTCGACGGGCAAATTGGGCAGGCGGCTTACTCGGCCTCAAAGGGCGGCATTGTGGGGATGACTCTACCCATTGCCCGCGAACTGGCCAAACTGGGTATCCGGGTGATGACCATCGCCCCCGGCCTGTTCGAAACACCCCTGCTGGCGGGTCTGCCCGAAGAAGCCCGGCTGTCGCTAGGGCAGCAGGTGCCGTTTCCGGCCCGGCTGGGTCAACCCAGTGAGTATGCCGCCCTGGCCCGGCACATCCTTGAAAACCAAATGCTAAACGGCGAGGTGATCCGGCTTGATGGAGCTATTCGGATGGCGGCCAAATAGCTTACCACTTCACTCAGTAGCAATCAAGACGGAGATGTAGGATGAGTACGTTCACTAATCAGGTAGCCATTGTAACAGGTGCCGGTATCGGAATTGGGTTTGAGATGGCCCGGCAATTGGCCTTACAGGGTGCAGCCGTTGTGCTGAATGATATTGATGACGAACTGGCGCGGGCCGCGAGCAAAAAAATAGAGGCAGAAGGGGGTGTTTGTCAGGCTTTTGGTGGTGATATTTCGGCAATAGCCACTATCGACGGCATTGTCACCTACGCCGTTGACCGGTTCGGGAAACTGGATATTCTGCTGGCGAATGCAGGCATTACAACCTACGGCAGTTTTCTGGAATACACACCCGAATCCATGCAAAAACTGTTGCAAGTCAACCTGTTTGGTACTTTTTTTCTGGTGCAGGCAGCCGTTCGGCAATTGGTTTTGCAGAGTCATGGTGGAAGCGTGTTGCTGACATCTTCGGTTACGGGCCATGCGGCACACCCTTATTTAGCGGCTTACGGTATGACCAAGGCCGGGCTTGACCAGTTGGCAAAAAACCTGATTATCGACTTAGCCCCGCACAACATCAACATCAACACCATTGTGCCGGGGGCTACGCTAACCGAACGTACCCTGACCGAAGACCCCGAATTTGCTACCTTGTGGTCTAAAATAACGCCTTCGGGCAAGCCAGCCACCACCGCCGATATTGCCAATGCTGCGTTGTTTTTAGTATCGCCTTTGTCGAGACAAATTATGGGGCAAAACCTGGTAATCGACGGGGGCTGGACCTCGGTGGGCATCCCGCCTTACTAAACGAACCCAACACCTCTTTTTCACTTCTATAACGTAGACTATTTATGAAAAAAATAATTTTCGGCTGCCTCCTGGCCGGTTCCGCACTGGCGCAAACCGTTGCCAGAACCGATACCGGAGCCATTAATGGGGCCAGGTATAAAATACTGTTCCCCCAAAATTGGCACGGTAAACTGGTCATGTATGCCCACGGCTATGAGTTTATGGGCGCGGCACCGGGGCAGAGTCAGCACCCCGATTTTGCCAAACGAATGACCCCTTTTCTGGAGCGTGGGTTTGCCGTTGCCGCTTCCGATTATCAGTATCAGGGGTTCGCGCTGGCGCAGGGGGTAGATGATACCGAAGCACTGCGCCAGTATTTCGGTAAAAAATACGGCAAACCCGACACCACGTTTATGGCGGGCCACTCGATGGGTGGGGGGATTACTCTGGCTACGCTCGAAAACTTCGGGAGCAACTATGCTGGTGGGCTGCCACTCTGCCCGCTGTCCAGCCGCCCTTATCTGCAATGCCGCAAGGAGTTCGACTTATACGCTACGTTCAATGGCCTGTTTCCGGGTATTGCCACCCCCCTGGCCGACATTTTCAACCTTAGTAAACCCTATCAGGCGCAGGATTCGCGGAAAATGGTGATGCGGGCCGCCGAGATTCGTAAAGCTATATTCGCGCAGGATTCAGCCCTGGCGGTGGCCTTTGCCCGCCGGTTCGATTTAAAGGTAGATGACCTGCCATTTTCGCTGTTCTTCAACGAGAATGTACTGCGCGACATTGCCCAGAAAGCGCACGGCAATCCCTTCGACAATACCAATACGCTCTATAGCGGTTTTCCTAACAACCTGCTGGTGAACCAAAAAGCTGAGCGACTGGCGGCTACCACCAACCCCGACCTTATTTTCGGTAAGTACGACCGCACGGGTGCTATCAACAAACCAGTGGTAGCCATGCACACCCTATACGACCAATTGATTCCGGCCACCTATGGCATTGTCAATTTCGAGAATATGGTGCATCAACAGGGTAAAGACGAGTATTTCACGGTGAAATACACCAACGGGCAGGGCCACTGCAATTTCACCCCCGCCCAAACCAGCCTGGCCTTCGATGCCCTGCGAGCGTGGGTAAAAACCGGTGTAAAAGCAAAAGCAGGATTTGTTGAGTAAGAAGAACTATGATTGATATCCAGAATATTACCGCTATCGACGTGCATACCCACGCCGAGGTATCGTGCTGCCAACCCCACGACGATTACCGCCCGGAGTTCGATGTGGCGTTTGCTAAGTACTTCAAGTCTGACAAACGACCCACCATGCAGGAGACCGCTGACTATTACCGCGAGCGGAACATGGCGTTTGTGATGTTCACCATTGATGCCGAATACGAACTGGGCCGTCGGCGGATACCGAACGAAGAGGTGGCTGAAACAGCTGCTAAAAACGCCGATGTGATGATTCCCTTCGCCAGCATCGACCCGCACAAAGGCCGGTTGGGGGCCAGAGAGGCCCGGCGGCTCATTGAGGAGTTTGGCGTGAAGGGGTTCAAGTTTCACCCAACGGTACAGGGGTTTTACCCGAACGATAAACTGGCATATCACGTCTATGAAGCCATTGCCGAGCATAAACTGCCCATGCTGTTCCATTCGGGGCATTCGGGGTTTGGTTCCGGGGTGCGGGGTGGGGGTGGCCTGCGGCTCGAATACTCCAACCCCATGCACCTCGACGACGTAGCTATCGACTTCCCCGATTCGCCCATTATCATTGCTCACCCCTCATGGCCCTGGCAGGATGAAGCCTTGTCGGTAGCCATGCACAAGCCCAACGTCTATATTGACCTCAGCGGCTGGTCGCCCAAGTATTTCCCCCCTCAACTGGTGCAGTATGCCAACACGCAACTAAAACACCGAATCCTGTTCGGCACCGATTTTCCGCTCATCACCCCCGACCGCTGGCTGAAAGATTTTGACGGAGCCGGGTTTAAAGACGAGGTGAAACCACTGATTTTGAAAGAAAACGCCAGTAAGATGCTAGGCTTAACCGCTACATCAAACACAGCTACAAAAACGCCACATTAACTCGGCACCGGAAGCCGGGGTGAAGGTCATAAAACAGAAATTTGTGTAGGAGCGGGCTAGTTTATCAACGTGCTTCCAGCCGAATAGCCCGGTTTACTGCCATCAGTGATGAGAATAAACCCGTTAAGGCACCACTACTGGATGAGACAATCAGCACCGTCAATCGGGGCAGTTGCCCGTCGCCTGTCATCGACTGCACGACTAGGAGTAGTAATAGGGCCGGGATGGCAAAGATTAATCCGATGCCAATGCCGTTGAGCAAAGCTGCTGGAAACCAACCTGCTGAGGTATCGAGTGCCGGTGCTAACTGCCCCCGTTTGCGCTGACTCGTCATCACACCGTACGTGATAATGGTTGTGAGCAGTGCCGACATAAACACGCCCGGCACCAGTACCGAAATCAGGTTAGGCGTGGCTCCTTTCACGTTTACGACTGGGTCGGAGAATAGGAGCAAAAACGGAATCAGCGCATTGACAACCAGGTTGCCGATGGTCGATTTAATCGCATTATCTTTGGTAAATTCCTTCATAACCGGGATTAGTTTCAGAGGTTAGGCTTCCAGAATGACTTTCTCGATGGTGTAGAGAAAGAACGAATGCGAAAAGTCGATGAAAGGCGGGCTGTCTTCGGCGTTGATTCGGTTCAGTTCAACTTCGTAGGCCCGGAAAATAGGCAGCGCGGCCTCGTCATCGAACCACATACTGGCCACTCCTTCGTAAAATGGCCCCTTAGCTACGCCAAAATGCGTGTGGGCCTCGCCCGGTGTTTTAATGGGGCGGCTCTGAATGTACTTTCGCAGGGCGGTTGCCATCTCAGGTTGCCGGGCCAGAATAGCCGCATGTGCCTCGGCCCAGCGGTGGTTATAGACCTCCTCACTAACCACGGCGGCTTTTTTCAGGTAATGAATTACTTTAATCCGGCCCTCACCAGGGTTCGTTACAGGAACAACCGTCTCGGCCATGGTGGACAGAATCAGGGCCTCGAAGTTGTTGAAGAACCGGCCATCAGGCATCACTACATCACGAACGTAGGGCGTGGCAGCATTGCGAATCATGTCTTCGGGGCTGTTGAAAAACAACTCGGTAATGAAATCACGGCCAAAAAACTGCTGGTACGTCATGTCAGCTTTCGACCCAAACGCTCCATCGAAGGCATGGCTCTGCACGTACCGGGCCACACCAGCCGGGTCTCGGCGGGCTAATTCGCCGTGAACAATTTCGACATAGTCGCAACATTCCTGATGGGTGAGGCCAGGCCGACGGCGAACGGCTACCATTTGCTTAATCATGCGTGCTTTTTTAGGAAGTTTTTGTCTGCTGTTTCTGAATGTATGGCCAGGCACTCTCAACGGCGATGCGCCCCGTGTTGAGGGCGAACCCCATTGATGTGCCTGGGAAAATGAACGGATAGCTATCGCCATAAATCGAGCAGGCATCCGTACCGGCTGCATAAAGCCCTTTTATTGGTTTCCAGTCCTGTCCAATCACCTCGGCCTTATGGTTGATTTTTATGCCCCCGGCACTGCCGTACGCACTCGGAAAATGACGACCGGCATACCACTTGCCACCTGTTAGCGGGCGCAGGTATTTTCTGTCTTTATTGAATTGGGCATCGTAGCCGTTTTGGCAATACCCATTGTAGCGGTCTATGGTAGCCTGTAGTCCCTGGGCATCCATGCCGGTTTGCTGGCAAAGGTCTTCCAGGGTATCGGCTACGTAAAAATTCCCCCGGCCCGATGTCAGATAGTCCTCGATTACCGCCTGGGCATTGGCGAAACACGTTGTTGGGAAAACCCGGTTTCGCGTATCAAAATCGGTTTCCATGAGCGTCAGTAGCGTCTCATCGAAAACCAGGAAAGCCATTTTATCTTTTTGGAGCGAAATAGCATTCGCCGTAAACGTGACGTTGGCCATAATAGCCTCATTCAGAAACCGTTCGCCCAGGTTGTTCACTAACAGGTGCGGCTGCCGACACGCTTCATGGAGGGGAGGAGGTACGGTCAACGGGTCGGGCATCCCATAAATCAACTCCATCGACATAGCCGTTTTTTGCGCGCCCACCGCCCAGGCCATCCTGATGCCATCGCCCGTTACGCCGGGGATTCGGAACGGATAAAAATCGGTATCCACCTCGAAACCGGTGTATTGGTGAATCATGTCGGCATTATTGCCAAAACCACCCGTTGCCACAATCACCACCTTCGCACGAGCCTCTACGGCATGGCCTTCTTTGGTGGTAGCCTGCACACCCACCACACAGTCTTTTTCTTTGATAATTTGATCGACCGTGCATTCCATCTCGAACGTAACGCCTAATTCGAGGGCTTTCTGCGTCAGGACCTTCATCATGGTAGCCGCCCCGCCCGGTCCGGGCCGCCCGGTTTCGTGTTTAACCAGATGCCAGGTCGAATAGGCACCGGCGAAATAGGTAGCTGGCTCCACAAATTCAACCCCAAGCGATTCGAGCCAATGGATGGTATCGCCCGATTTGTTCAGGAAAGCCCGCACTAAAGGAGCATCTACCCGCCAGTGGGTATAGTCCATAAAGGCCTTAAACGCTTCGTCCTGAGTGGGCTGTAGCAGCCGTTCGCGGGTATGGCGACTTTCGATACCCAGCGGCCCCATGCCCCGATTAGCGGTGCCACCTGTAATCGCAGTCTTTTCAAAAACAAGGACCGACAGGCCGAGTTGGGCTGCACTCACCGCAGCCGCTAATCCGGCCGCACCGGCCGCAATAACGAGTACATCGACCTCCGCTTTTTGCACGTTTATTCACTGTTTAGGGAAGCCCCTGGCTGGTCTTTCAGTACCTTAAAATTTGTAAACAGCCGACAGGAAATAGGCACGCGGCTGAATGGGAAGAATGCTATGCACAGCGTTCTGGTTGGCTTCTACCTGCGCTTTAGTCAGGTTTTGCGGGCTGAACGCCTGCAAAATGCTTCCCGGTGAGGCTGACCCCATAATGCCCAGTACATTGGTGACATTGTTGATGTTGATAGCTAACGATAGCCGTTTAGTAGCCGCATAGCCAGCACCGAGGTCAAACTGGCTGAAGGCGGGCAGGTTGTAGGCATTGGGCTGGTTAGCGGGGCGGTCGCCGAGGTATTTCCACTGTACCAGGGCGTAAAATTTGCCGATGGTATAGGTAGGAGTCAGGGTAATAATGAGATTCGGGTTATTTTCAAGCCGGTTGCCTGTATAGTCAACAATCTTATTGTTCGTGCGGGGTGTGTTAGGCACTACACTCCAGGTTTGCAGTTTGAGGTAGTTGCCCTGCTGCGCCGTTATAGCTCCCCGCACGCTCAGTTGTGGGGTAAGGCTCCAGGTGGCATCTATTTCTACCCCTTTTGTTTCGGTTTTGTTATACAGCGTTGGGGTATAATAGAGTTGCCCGGTCTCGTCGGTAGCCAGAACGGTGCTGCCTACATTATTCAACACACTGTAAAAAGGTGTAACAATCAGGTTGAGCCGCGCCGTTTTAACTTTAAACCCCAGTTCAAGTTGGTTGATGTCCTGATTTTGGGGTGGATTATTATTGACAATGAACTGCGTGGTGTAGGTATTAAAAAACGATAAGTCGGGCGATTTCTGGCCTCGTGTATAGCGGACATACAAGGCACTGTTGGGGCTGAAGAGGTAGTTAAGCCCCCCCGAATACGAAAAGGTACTGAGCGATTTATTGAACGAAACGGGCATGGTTCCCGTCACGCCGTAATAGTTATCATAAACCGTAAGCGGATTCCCATCCGTGCCGCCAACCTTTGTTGTTGGCACACTCTGGTCGTTGGTGCCCCTGATGTTGACCAACTCGTAGCGAATGCCCCAGTCAAAATTTAGTTTTTCGGTTAGATTCAGGTTGTTACCCAGAAAAAAGGCTAGTTGGCTATTGGTCAGGTCGTAGTTGGCATAGCCAAAGGAGCCGCCCAGTTTCAGGTAGCCCGTTGCCGGGTCGGAGATTTGGAAGGGCGTACCCGACAGCGACTTGAACGACACATCGAGTAATTCAGCCCGGTCTTTCACCAGCGACAGGCCGAGGCCCGGTGCGCGTAGGTTTTTGCCCGTAACCTGCGAGTTGGCGTAAAAAAGACCCGCTGAAATCGACCCATTTTTCAGCCGCTTATTAATCGTCAACTGATCCATAAACTCGTTGTTGTCGATGTTGAGTTTCAGCGATCCCGAATAC
>JBBQUC010000122.1:0-9238 GCA_038212815.1 Cytophagales bacterium | reverse complement strand
GAGATATACTCGGTTTTGGTGATGCGCGTGCGGGCTGCCTGCAAAATCCCAAACCCCAGGTTATTCAGCGTTTTCAGTTGGTCGGGGGTGGGGTGCTCGTTGGCCAGTAGCAGCACCCCATCGCCCATCCCGTCGATGAGTAGCCCCCCCACATCGGTAGCTGCATACAGCGTCTGCTCGTCGGGGGTATTGTCGGGATACCCCCGCTGAATCACCACGGGTGCCGTAATGCCCGCGTGGGTGAGTTGTCCCACCAACTCCCGTAAGTCGGGCATGGCCTGCGGGTTTTGCGTATGCACCACCAGCACCAGGTGGGCACTCCCGACCAGGTGGGCCAGCAGATCGGGAGTCAGGTCGGCCCGGGTGAGCCGCACAAAATTCAGGGTGGGGTGCAGCGGGGTGTGTTGGTGGGCCGCCTGCACAAACTCCGCTGCGAGTAGCATCGGGAAGGCATTGGCCTGGTCGGAGTGGGCTTGCCATGCGGCAAAATCCAGCACTTCTTTCAGCCCGTTGGGCAGCATGAACCGGGCGGGGGTGCTGCCTGTATACACATAGTCGGCACCGAGGTCATTCATGCGCCACTTATCGGGCAGGGGCAGGTAAAAGTGGCCAACAGGCCGCAAATCATCGTGTTCCGAAATGGGTTGCCGACTAAAATCAGCCAGTACCCTCGGCACATTCTGCCCCCCGAAGTTAGCCACCTCGTGGGTAGGGCGTTTTACCGAGTGCCGCTCCGGTTTGGCGTTCCCTCCGGTTCGGCATTCCCTCTGGTTTGGCGTTCCCTCCGGTTCGGCATTCCGATTCACTCGGGTACTATATCGCTTTACCAACGCCTGAGCAACGGGAATTTCGTGTTCGGGTTCTTCGGTGAGGGAGACCCGCACGGTATCGCCAATGCCGTCTTCGAGCAGGGTGCCAATGCCGACTGCCGATTTGATTCGTCCGTCTTCGGCTTCGCCCGCTTCAGTAACGCCCAGGTGGAGGGGGTAGGGCTTCAGACCATCCTGATCGAGCCGCTGCACCAGCAACCGGTAGGCCTGTACCATCACCTGCGGGTTGCTCGACTTCATGGAGATGACCGTATTATAATACTGTTCATCCTCACAGATGCGAAGAAACTCCAGGGCCGACTCCACCATACCCAGGGGCGTATCGCCGTAGCGACTCAGAATCCGGTCGTAGAGGGAGCCGTGGTTGGTACCACTCCGCAGGGCGGTGCCGTACTCTTTGCAGTTGCGCACCAGGGGCAGAAACTTCTCCCGAATCCGCTCCAGTTCAGCCGCGTAGGCCGCATCGGTATAGTCGATGGTCTCGAACCGCTTGCGGTCGGCGTAGTTGCCGGGGTTGATCCGCACCTTCTCCACAATCCGGGCGGCCAGTTCGGCTGCGTTGGGGGTAAAGTGAATGTCCGCCACCAGGGGAGTGGTATAACCCCGCGCCCGCAGTTCGCGCCGGATGTTCTCCAGATTCTGGGCTTCTTTTACGCTTGGTGCCGTAATACGGACGTACTCGCAGCCTGCTTCGATCATACGGATACTCTGCGCTACCGACCCGGCAGTGTCCATTGTATCGACGGTGGTCATAGACTGCACCCGGATGGGATAATCTGACCCCATGGGTACATCGCCAATGTTGACAGTACTGGTTTTCCGGCGGCTGTATTCAGTCAGCGACGGAGCCTGGTGAATGAGGTTTGTTGACGCAGTAACGGGCCCCGTTGCGGGCAGCAAATCAAGCATACGAGCGATTAGTTGTAGCGAAGCGAACTCCACTGCAAAGGTAACACAAATGACCGCAAGCCCGTTCGCCCATCGCGTTCTCCATCAGCCCAGCAGTTCTTTTCCCGCTATTGTCAGGTAAGGCAGTTTGGGGATGAATCAGTTGCCCGCTGCCCCCTCGTGCAGTTGCGTACCGGCATCTATCGTCACGATATAAGCCCGGCCCCCTTCTCGCTCTATGGCTTCAGCAACGGCTTCGGCCCGCTCTGGGGCATAGGCAAACATACACCCGCCCCCACCAGAGCCGTTGATTTTACCGCCTAAGGCACCCACACTGAGGGCGGCATCGAGCATCCGGTCAATTTTGGGAGTGCTGATCCGCTGGGCCTCGCGCAGGTTGGTTTGGTGGTCGGTCAGGAGTTGGCCAAAGCGGGTATGGTCGAGGGAGGGCGTAGTCAATACGGCCAGGGCTTCACGGAGAATATCGCGGTTAGTCAAGTTACCTTGCAGGAGGATATACTCCGCTTTTGTCAACAAATCCCGGTATTCGGCGGCATCAGCCAGCGAAGCTGACGATAAGGTAAACAGGGGGTTAACACTGTTAAGTCGCCTGAGTATATCAAGCATACCGAGTTTCACCCGTTTCAGAATCCCGATGGTGTCTTTCGGCTCCAGCGAGTCGCCCAGCACAAACTGACCCAGGACGGGTTGTAGTTTTTGGAGCGAAACGGCGGGCTGCGATTCGAGGTAAATGACCCCGCCGACGGCCGTGGCGTAGTGGTCCATCATGCCCCCTGGATCGCCAAATTCCAGCACTTCGGCGCGGTAGGCCAGTTCGGCCAGGCGTTCAGGCGTGAGGGGGTGGGGTTGATCGGCTAGGTGGGTGAGCACATGCAGCCAGCTAATGAGCAGGGCCGACGAACTGGATGTACCGGAGTTGATGGGAATGTTCCCCCGCACCTCGACGTTACCCCCCCGCGAGAAGGTAAATCCTTCCTGCCCCAGCACATTCAGGCCGGCGCGGTAATAATCGCGGCTATGCTGGTAGGGCAGGGGTAGGCCGACGAGGGGAATGGTTTCGTGGCTGCCCACATCGGGCAGGCTAATCTGTAAGGTGGGGGTAGGGGTTTGGGTAACCTGCACCCCTACCCGGCGCGAAATAGCCGCTGCAATGACTGGAAGCCCCAGGTAATCCTGATGCTCGCCAAAGAGACAAATCCGGCCTGGTGTAGAAGCAGTGATGGTCATTACCAACTCGTCTTCTTATAGCCAATGGTAGCGTAATACAGGATAAACCCAAACAGGGGCAGCAGCAGGGCGTAGGCCATTTTGGGACTAATGGTATCGGTGAGGTAGCCGTGCAGCAGGGGGAGTAGGGCACCCCCTGAAATACCCATGATGAGCAGGGCCGACCCAATCTTGGTGAATCTGCCCAGCCGGTTCAGGGCCAGAGGCCAGAGAGCGGGCCAGATGGGGGCCAGGCCAAACCCCAGCAGGGCTATGCACAGGATGGATGTAAACCCACTGGTGAGCAGAGTAGCTATGGTTAGCACCAGGCCATACGAAGCCCCAAACCGCAGGGCCGTTTGCTGCGAGATTACTTTGGGGATCAGCACAATCCCCAGGATGTAGCCCGCCAGCAGGCCGTAGAGTGTGTAGGTAGTAAAGTATTTAGCTTGTTCATTCCCGAACCCAATGGCTTTGCCGTAATTGATAATGGTATCGCCCGCAATCACTTCGGCCCCTACATAACAGAATAGAGCCGCTACGCCCAGCACCAGGTTCGGAAACTGCCAGACACTTGTGTGGGTGGCTGCGTCGGCAGGGGCATCATCCTGCTCTTCCGATACTTCGGGCAGGCTCGAAAACCGGATTAACCCGGCCAGCACCACCAGTACCCCCGTCAGGATGAGGTAAGGCGAGACTACCTTCTCTAAACTCGCGGCCGCCGACACGGCGTTGGCTCCCGTCAGCAACAGCCCGCCAAAGATAAACTGGCTGATAATCCCGGCCAGTTTGTTGGCTACCCCCATAAAACTAATCCGTTGCGCGGCACTCTCACGCGGGCCGAGAATAGTAGCGTAGGGATTGGAGGCCGTTTGTAGAATGGTCAGTCCAATACCAATCAGGAACAAGCCCACCAGAAACAGCGGGTAGGATACGGCCTTAGCCGCCGGCACAAAAATAAGGGTGCCTACGGCCATCACCAGCAGCCCCAGCGACATCCCCAGTTTAAACCCCGTCCGTTTCAGCACCGCCGACGAGGGAATGGCCATGAGGGTATAGGAGATGAAAAAAGCAAACGCCACCAGGTTAGACCCAACCGTACTGAGGTGAAACGCCTGTTTGAAAAAGGCGATCAGCACGCTGTTAACCCAGGTGACGAAGCCAAAAATAAAAAATAACGCTCCAATAATGAGTAAGGGTCCGGTGTAATTCTGAGGTTTAGGAGGGGCAGTAATCATAAGTCAGTTGGTGAGTCAATCAGTCAATGACTCATTACAAGTTAAGAGTTGCAGGTAGATACTTGGCAATCAGGTCTTCGTAAAAAGGTTTGAGTTCGCTGACGACGGGTGGTTTTGGACTTTTGGAATAAAGGTCGTAAGGGTTAAACTTGTCCACCCAGGCAAACAGCGCACGGTCGTGATCGTCGAGCAGGTGGTCGTAAGCGTGTTCGCGGTGCTGGGCATAGAACGAGTGATACCGCATCATGTAGAGAGCCGGTTCGGGCATATACGGCTTCATGATCTGGTAGAGGTACTCATCATGTCCCCACGACATGGTAACGTTGCGTAGCCCACAGTTGGGTTCATACACGCCGTATTTGGTGTTGTACCGCCCGTCGTAGGTATCGGGGTTGTTGGCAAAGTATTCGGGGTAAACAATGTTGTTGGAATGGCGGCAACCTACCGGGAAAGTATCGCCCACTACAGCCCATTGCGGCTCACCAAACAGGCAAAGCACTTTGCCCATGTCGTGCAGAAAACCCGTCAGCACAAACCAGTCGGGGTGACCATCGGCACGGATGGCTTCGGCGGTCTGAAGCAGGTGCTGCAACTGATCGAGGTCGGTATCGGGGTCGGAGTCATCGACGAGAGTATTCAAAAACTCCATGGCGCCCCAAACCGGCAGTTCTTTCTTGTTGAACCGCAAAAAATCGGCCTGTTTTTCCTGCACAAATCCGTAGGTCTGGTAAGTATGATTGAGGCGGTAAAACTCCCGCACCGTATCGCGTTCGGGCTGGTCGTAGTTCCGGTAGGCTGCTTTTTCTTTGTGGGTAGAGTTGCCCCCGCTCACCGAAGCCGGTTCTGGATAGCGGGTCAGCAGGTCGTCTTCCCAGTGGTCGAGGCTGGCCAGGGGACTGTGTTCGGCAGGGGAGAGGGTCGTCATATCGGTAGGGGCGACCCCACGTAGTCGCCCGGTCTGGTTTGTGGGGTTAAAAGTACGGAGTTTCACCTAGGAAATCAATGCAGTCGAATTTGCTGTGCGTCATTTACTGCGTGTCATTTGCTATTCGTCATTTACTGCGGGTTAGTTAGCTATGATTAATGACAGCGAAGCAAATGACACGCAGTAAATGACGCATAGCAAATGACAACGAAGTAAATGACCATTAATTGGCTATTATTAACTCAATCTCATTGTCGTGGAAGACCTGTTTATGTTTTTCTTCGATGTCGGCATCGGTAATAATGTAGTCGATAAGGGAGAGGGCACCCAGGCTGGCAAAGGCACTCTTGCCAATTTTAGTGGAATCGGCCACTACGTACGTCGTGTCGGCGGCATTGATCATCGCTTTTTTTACCACCAAGTCGCTGATGCTTGGGTAGGTCAGGCCCGATTTCAGGGAGATACCCGCCGTAGCGAGGAATAGCTTCTGCACGTTCAGTCCTTGGAAGAAATCGGCAGCTTTGGGCCCCGTTAGCGAGAGGGTACGGGGTTTAAACTCGCCCCCGGTCAGAATAACGTCAATCCCCGGCTCGGCTCCCAGAATCAGGGCAATATTGAGGGCATTCGTAATGACGGTCAACTGGTTATACCCGCGTAGTCTCTTGGCAATCTCGGTGGTGGTGGAGCCGGAATCCAGAATAATCGTGTCGCCACTGTCGATAAACTCCAGGCACTTCCGGGCAATCTGTTCTTTCTTGTCGATGTGGGTGTGGTTGCTGAGAGAAACCGTTCGCACCTGATCGTCTATATTCTTCAGATATGCCCCCCCATGTTCTTTCACCAGCAGTTCCTCTTTTTCGAGCTTGTCGAGGTCCTGCCGGATGGTTACTTCGGTCACCTTAAACAGCCGCGCCAGATCAACAACCTTAGCTGATCCATCTTCTTTCAGTAAGTCAAGTATTTTATCCCGTCGCTGATTGGCTAGCATAGGAGGGTATAAGCGATAAATTGTTTCGTTTGTTTTCGTATTATTGCGCTATATACGAAAACAAACGAAACAAAACGAAAGTAATCTGGTATAAATAATAAATTAATCCATACTGCGCCAGAGTCGCTGGTCAACGGGCTGATAACTTCCCACTACCAATGGGAATACCTCTTTTTGTCAGCCCTTACTGCGTCAATGCATTCAGTGCCAGTATATCCCCCAGTTCCGGTAACCCAGCCCCAGCCAGTAGTTTCAGTAAAGTGGCAGCGTTGGCTTTGTTATCAGCCCGGTTGGCGAAATAGGCTACCAATACCTTCCTACCGGGTATCATTACGACGAAGTTGTTGAACCCACAGGTGCTGCCGGAGTGGAACAGTACGGGATTGGCGGGTTGCCGGTAAAACCAGCCTGCTGCATAGTAACTGCCCGGTTTGCCTGATATGGCCTGCTCGTAGCGGGTTAGGGCGGATTTTAGGTCGAGGCCTGTACCGTTCTGGAGGGCTTCGCTCCATTTTTGGTAATCGGTCAGCGAGGTATAGACCCCGCCATCGCCTTTGGTGGCACTGGTTACGCTCTGGTCAGAGAAGACGAATTTCTTTCCTTGCTGGCGGTAGCCCATCGCCCGGTGCGGAATGGGCTTACCCGCTTCGTACACCACCGATTGATTCATGTGGAGCGGCTGGAAAATACGCTCCCGCAGAAAAGCCGCGTACGATTTCCCCGATACGCGCTCAATCAGCAGAGCCAGCAAGCAGTAGCCGGAGTTACTGTACCGGAATTGCCCACCCGGTTCGAAATACAGCGTATCCCGGTCTTTCAGCAGGGTCAGCACATCGGCATCCAGTAATTGCTCGCGCTGGTACGGGTTCATCACGGACTCATAATCGAGTAACCCGGACGAGTGGGTGAGTAGATGCCGCACCTGCACCTTTCGGGCCACAGACCCCGTAAACTCCGGGAAGAAGCGACTAAGCGGGTCGGTCAGCGAGAGTTTGCCGTCTTTTTCGAGCAGCAGAATCCCCATCGCCGTAAACTGTTTCGTCACCGAAGCCAGGCGGAAATTGGTTTCGGAGGTTATCGGCGTTTTGGTTGCCCCATTCGCCAGCCCATAGCCTTTCTGGTAAATAACTTTTCCGTCCACCTTGACCAGCAGGGCCGCGCCGGGCTGATTGGCCTGGGTCGTGACCCGCAGCAGCGAATCGAGTCGTTCGCGGAGTTGCGCCACGGCTGTAGTTGATACGAGCAGCAATGTGGTCAGGAGCAGATGGGTCATTACCAGAAGACGGTATATAGAACGGCTAAGATAGTGCCAATGACCACACTCCCCGCCACAAAAGCCGGGGATACCCGGAACATGGCTCGATCTACCACCAGCGGGCGGGTGGGTTGCGGGGCCAGCAGGGAAACGGCCACCATCAGGGCTACGTCGATACAGAATACCCAGGTGGTGCGGTGCAGAAACGGACTCGGCTCGGCCACCACGCCAAACCAACTCATCACCGTCGGCCAGAATTTTAAGAGGGTCGAGAGCGGGATAGTGCCGATAGCCACCGTCAGCGCGGCCCGGTTGGTGGCGCGTTTCCAGAAAAAGCCGAGCAGGAAAATAGCAAACACCCCCGGCGTAATAAAATTGGTGTACTCCTGAATGTATTGATACACCTGATCGAGCGAACGCAGCAGCGGAGCCAGCCCAATAGCTACCCCAAACGATACCCCAATGGCCCAGCGGCCTACCCGCACCAGGCGGGCATCGGAAGCCTGCCGGTCGATGTATTTGCGATAAATATCGAGGGTGAAAATAGTGGCGATGCTGTTGCTTTTCCCCGCCAGCGAGGCCACTACAGCCGCCGTGAGGGCCGCAAAGGCCATGCCTTTCATGCCCGCAGGCAAGAGGTTCATCAGCACCGGGTAGGCATTATCGGGCCGGAGGTGGCCCGTTGCATCGGTCATTTCGGCCTGGAAAAGTCCTTCCTTGACGAGTACGTAAGCGGCAATGCCGGGGATGACCACGATAAGCGGGATAAATAGTTTCAGAAAAGCGGCAAAGAGAATCCCGCTGCGGGCGGTGGGCAGGCTGGCACCGAGTGCCCGCTGCACGATGTACTGGTTACAGCCCCAGTAATAGAGGTTATTGAGCCACATGCCCCCCAGCACCAGCGACATGCCGGGCAGGGCATCGTAGTGGGGGTGACCGTGGGGAAAATACAGTTGAAAATGATCGCCCGCCCGTTGTTTCAGCGCGACCAACCCTTCCCAGATGCCGTGTCCCCCGGTTTTCTCCGCCACGAGCTGTAGGGAAAGATAGGTGACTACCAACCCCCCGAACACCAGCACCACTACCTGCACCACATCGGTATAGCCAATCACCTTCATGCCACCCAGGGTAATCCCAATAGCGAACAGGGCCAGCCCAATGGTAGCCGTGGTGAAGGAGATACCCGCCAGCGATTCGAGGGCGATGGCCCCCAGGTAGAGAATAGAGGTGAGGTTGACCAGCACATAGACGACCAGCCAGAAAATGGCCAGAATCGTGCTGACCGTATCGCTGTACCGCTCGGCCAGAAACTGCGGCATGGTATAGATTTTATTCCGCAGGTAGATGGGAATGAACCAGACCGCCACAATCACCAGCGTGGCGGCTGCAATCCACTCATACGACGAGATGGCCAGCCCCATCGCAAATCCTGAACCTGCCATACCGATAAAATGCTCGGCTGAGATATTCGATGCGATGAGGGAGGCACCAATGGCCCACCAGGTGAGTGACCCCTCGGCCAGAAAGAAATCGGTGGTCTGGCTGCTGCCCACCTGCCGCCGACGCTGGAATACCCAGTAGCCATAGCTGACGACCCCCACAAAATAAATCAGAATAACCAGGTAATCGGCAGCAGCAAGGTGGTTCATACGAATTGATGGTCGCCCGTTGGCTATCATAAACCAAAGTGGCATCTTTGCACGTTTTACTACAAATACATAAAGACCATTATTTATGCGTCTGGCTTACGAAAACGAAGGAGAGGCCCGGTTACTGGGATTTGTGGGCGCATTTGTCATCAACGTCCTGTTGTTGCTGTTGCTCTTGTTCATTACTCTCTCGCAAACGGTACCGCAGCCGCCACCTATTCAGTTTATCGAGGTGAAC
>JBBQUC010000121.1:0-9300 GCA_038212815.1 Cytophagales bacterium | reverse complement strand
ACATTCTGAAAATATCGCCCGCGAAAATAGCGGCTTCGTCGCCACCGGTGCCCCCCCGCACTTCCAGAATCACGTTTTTAGTGTCATTAGGGTCTTTGGGCATCAGCATTTCTTTCAGGAGTTCTTCCTGCGCATCGCGCTGAGGTTGTAGCTCATCGAGTTCTGACTTGGCCAATTCCCGAAACTCCTCGTCTTTTTCAGTGGCAATAATTTCTTTGGCGTTCTCAATCTCGGCAAGGAGTTGCTGATAAGCCTCATACTGCTTCACAATTTTTTCGAGGTCTTTATATTCTTTGCTCAGTTTCATGAAGCGTTTCTGATCGGCCACGGCTTCGGGCTGAACAATCTGCTGGGCTACTTCATTGAACCGTTCGCGGATGGATTCTAACTGGTCAAGCATACTAAGGGGAAAATGAAACGGCAAAAGTACGAAATTTTGGGCCTTGGTCGGCAACCTGTATCTTTACCACAGCCTGACCGATACAGTTATAATCGGCGATTTTGCCCTGCCGTTAGCGGCAGTATATCGGAATATTGACCTGGTTGCCTGATACTCCTCCTTTTCTCTGCTTACATGTCTCGGTTCATCTGTCTTTACCTGTTACTTTTTTTTGCCTGCAATCCCGACCGGGTGCCGTACTCCGATGCACTGAAACGCGAGATGGCCGACCAGAAAATTAAGCGCGTTACGCCCGGTCAACTCCTTGAAACGGTAGATAGCTGGGGTCTGAAAATCACCACTTTGGCTCAGAATGAGCTGACAGCCAAGCTTAACGTGGGGGGTAGCCGTAATCTATGTTCACTGACCGAGCTGCCCAAAACCCAGGCTCTAGCCAAAAGATATGGGTTTCAGATCAGCCTGCTCGGTGCTGCCGACTCGACCAATAGAAAACTGGCCCAAAAAGAACGCGAGGTGTTGGCTGCCTATCGCTACAATGCCGACAGGCAGCTACCCCAACAAAGCAATATCCAGATTGTCAACGATACCCTGTACGTATATAACGCCCCCGTACCGCCCGCTAACCCTATTTGTCAGACTTGTTTTGACGCAGGTAATGCACTGGCTGTTTGGCGGTTAGCCTTCCCAAAACGGGAAGTGATCCGGCACATTAATGTCAAGAAATAAGGCGGTATTTACGGCAAAGTGAGGTTTGCATATGCTTGTTCTACAAGCAGTTTAGCCGTTTGGGCCGGGTTGTCTTCAGAAACCGGCACTTGCTCTACTAGCACCGGGCTGCGCTGGCTCAGGCCGTGCAGGTAGGCTTTATCATAATAATCGAGGGTCAGATCGGCAACGGTGGCATAGTCATGGCTGGCCAGAGCCGTTAGCGCATCGGAGGTACCTTTGCCACCCAACCGCCGTTCAATTCGTTTAGTGGCTTCAACCAGCAAGGCATGGTCGATGCCGGTATAATCGCGCACCAGCCGGGCTACCCGCATGGCTTTGGGCAGGTCGAGATACAGCACTGGCGCGGCCCGCATCTGGGTGTAAAACGCACCGGGAATAAAGCAGGTGCCAATATTACGGCTTTCATCTTCTACCCAGACAGGTCGGGCCGGGTTTAGGTGACGCAGGACACTGTAGAGGCTGTTTTCAAACTGCTCGGTGCGGGGTTGGGGCATCTGACCAATGGCTCCGTATGACGACCCTTTGTGATTGGCTAGCCCTTCCAGATCAATGACCTGCTCGCCCAGCCGGGCCAGTTCTTGCAGTACATCTGTTTTGCCGGAGCCGGTTTTACCACCCAGTATAATCAGGGAGTAGGGTTGGGCAACGCCGTCCAGCACCGCATTCCGGTAGGCTTTATACCCGCCCATTAGTGTAGAGGTCTCCAGACCAGCCGTATTCAGCAACCAGGCCATCGACCCGCTCCGCATACCGCCCCGCCAGCAATGCACCAGCAGTTGGCGGCCTGTTGGGTTCAGTTTGCGGGCTTTGCGCACAAAATCTGCCAGTTTAGGGCCAATCAGTTCCAGCCCCAGCAGCACCGCAGCCTCCTTGCCCGCCTGTTTGTATTTAGTACCCACCTGCGCTCGCTCGTCATTATCGAACAGGGGGATATTCACCGCCCCCGGTATATGGGCCTGCTCAAACTCACCCGGCGAACGTACGTCGATGATGGGCAGCGGTAGCGAAAGAAATTCGTCAGTGGTGAGTTGATTCGGCATTAGTTTGGAAAAAGAGAGTCAGTGACTCGTGCCTATAACAATTCTCGGCGATACAATTGAATGGCGTTCTCTAACCCCAGATAAAGGGCATCGCAAATCAGCGCGTGGCCAATAGACACTTCTAGCAACCCCGGCACCTGCTGGGCAAAGTAACGGAGGTTATCCAGACTCAAATCATGGCCCGCGTTTATACCCAGGCCCAGTTGACCAGCCATCTGTGCAGCCCGCACAAAAGGGGCAACGGCAGCCGTGCGGTTTGTCATATACTGAGCCGCGTAAGGTTCAGTATATAGTTCAATCCGGTCGGTACCCACGGCTTTGGCTCCCTCTATCATCCGCTCATCGGCATCGACAAAGATGGATACCCGAATGCCATCGGCCTGAAACGTCTCGATTAACCACCGGAGATGGTCGGCATACCGAATAGTATCCCAGCCCGCGTTGGAGGTCAGGGCATTGGGCGCGTCGGGAACGAGCGTAACCTGAGCGGGTTTCACCCGGCGCACCAGGTCGATGAACCGGGCATCAGGGTTACCCTCAATGTTGAATTCCGTCGTGATTACCTCCTGCAAATCCAGCACATCCTGATACCGAATATGCCGCTCATCGGGGCGGGGATGAACCGTAATCCCCTCGGCCCCAAACCGCTCACAGTCGAGGGCAACCTGTACGAGGTTAGGATTATTGCCTCCCCGTGCATTGCGCAGGGTAGCAATCTTATTGATATTGACGGATAGTCGAGTACTCATGTTTCCTTACTTTTGGGAATGGAATGTCAGACCGTCACGTATAAGTTTCACGCGATTCAACAAATGTTTGCCCGACGCATTAACGAGCTTGTTGTTGAAGAAGTGGTATCGTCAGGCGAAGTTATTGCCAATTATGCTGACGATAAACCTTATCCCACTGTCTTAATCCATAAATTTGTCGAAAATCAGCCATTTCATGTGGTTGTGGCACGAGATGGCAATGGCAATTGTTACATAATAACCGCTTACCGGCCCAATACATTACTGTGGGAAGCTGATTTTAGAACTAAACGAAAGCTATGATTTGTCTGACCTGCAAAGTAGGTACACCCCAGCCCGCTCTGACAACAGTAACGCTCGAACGCGACGGCGCATTGGTCATCCTAAAAAATGTGCCGGCCCGTGTCTGCGATAACTGTGGCGAACGGTATTTTGATGCCCATATTACCCGCCAAACCCTGGTCGAAGCCGAATCGGCTTTCCGGGATGGAGCCGAACTCGAAGTAAAACGCTTTGGCATGTTGCCTGCTTAATTCCATTACTCACTTTTTCATTCATTCACCATGTCGTTAAAAACCCAAATAGATGCCGACATCAAGCAGGCGATGCTGGCTAAAGAAACTGACCGGCTGCGGGCACTACGCGCTATTAAATCGCTCATTCTGCTCGAAGAAACCAAAGAAGGCGCGGGCAGCGATGGCCTCAAGCCCGACGAGGAAATCAGGATTCTGACCAAAGCCGTAAAGCAGCGCAAAGACTCTGCCGATATTTACCGGCAGCAAAATCGCCCCGACTTACTGGCTACTGAAGAAGCTGAAATTAACGTTATTGAGCAGTATCTGCCCAAGCAACTGTCTGAAGGTGAGCTAAAAGAGAAAATTCAGGCCATTATTACCCGCGTAGGAGCCTCCGCCCCGTCAGACATGGGTAAGGTGATGGGCGTAGCTACGAAAGAGTTGGCCGGCCTCACCGAAGGCAAAGCCATTTCGGCAATGGTGAAGGCATTATTGTCATGAAAACCCTCGACATCATTATGCTGATTCCCCTGCTGTGGGGAGCTTACAACGGCTACCGCAAGGGACTGCTGATTGAGATTGTAGCCATCATTGCGTTTGTGATTGCCATGATTGTGGGCTTCCGGTTTCTGGGGTTTGGCATTGACCTGCTCAGTCCGTACATCAGCCGCGAGATTGCCCGCCGGATTCTACCCTGGCTGGGGTTTTCGGTTATTTTTTTCCCCACCGTCTTTCTGATTAACCGCATGGGGTTCGCCCTGCGCGGGTCGCTCCGAAAAACCCTGCTGGGCGGCTTCGACCGGCTGGCAGGCGCGGCTGTCGGTATTTTTACGTGGGTGTTCGGAATTAGTGTGATACTCTGGTTGTTGACATACATGGGCGTACAGATGCCTGCCCGCCAAACGGGTGGTGCGTACCTGTATCCCTACATCAAACCCGTTGCCCCCGCTGTGATGACCGAAGCGGCTGTGTGGATTCCGAAGGGAAGAGAAGCCCTTTTACACAGCACAAAAACCCCACGGCAATAAATCGTATGAATACTGTACAGGAAGCCAAACGTTACATAGATAATGCCCGCGAGATTTTACGAGACAAAGCGTGTAAAGAAGATGGTTATTATCAGGATAGCAAGTATGTTAAAATGGCGGGTCATACTGCCTATGCCGGTATTCTGGTAGCCCTTGATAGCTTATTAGGCAAAAAAGGCAAAGGTCGCAAGGACGTAGAATGGTATAAACAAAACTTAGCTAAACTTGACAAACGGGTGTTAAACTCCTTTATAGCTGCTTACGATACGCTGCATTTATCTATGAGTTATGACGGAAACCCCAGTGCAAAAGTGGCAGGAGCCGGGCTGGAAGATGCTGAACTAATTATTAACTGGGTTGAACAACGCATAGCCGTTGCCTGATGAAACACGACATCCGTAAATATACCGCCCCCCAACTTACCGACTGGCTTAAGCAGCAGGGTGAACCGGCGTTCCGGGCGAAACAGATTCAGGAGTGGCTCTGGAAAAAATCGGCCCACTCGTTTGGGCAGATGACCAATCTCTCGCACCAAACCCGCGAATTGCTCGACACCCATTTTGCCATTCTGCCCCTCACCGTCGATACGGAGCAGCGGAGCAGCGATGGCACCATCAAATCATCGTTCCGGCTCCATGATGGCAATCTGGTAGAGGGCGTTCTGATTCCGGCCATGCGGCCCGACGACAGTGGCGAAGGCGGAGCCGAGCGAGATACCACACTGCGCATGACAGCCTGCGTATCGAGTCAGGTGGGGTGTTCGCTGACGTGTAAGTTTTGTGCCACGGGCTATATGGAGCGCAAACGCAACCTCGATGCCGCCGAGATTTACGATCAGGTGGTGGCTATTGACCGGCAGGCCCGGTACCACTACCAAAGCCCCCTCAGCAATATTGTGTATATGGGCATGGGCGAACCCCTGCTCAATTACAAAAACACCCTCGAATCAGTAGAGCGGATCACCTCGCCCGATGGCCTGGGTATGTCGCCGAAACGGATTACGGTCTCTACGGCAGGCATTGCCAAAATGATCCGGCAACTCGGCGACGATGCCGTGAAGTTTAACCTGGCCCTGTCGCTGCACGCAGCCAACGATCAGAAGCGCAATCAGATTATGCCCATCAACGAGAGCAACACCCTAAAAGCACTGTCGGAATCGCTCCAGCATTTTTACCGGAAAACTGGCACCCGCGTTACGCTGGAATACATTGTTTTTTATAACTTCAACGACTCGATGCAGGATGCCAAAGAGTTGTGGGAGTTTACCAAACGGGTACCGGCCAAAGTGAATATTATTGAGTATAACCCCATTGCCGAGGCCAATTTCACCAATACCGACCCCCATACCCTCGATAAGTTTGCCCATTTTCTGGAGCACAAAGGCGTAACCGTAAACGTGCGCCGAAGCCGGGGTAAAGATATTGATGCCGCCTGTGGGCAGTTGGCGGGAAAACGCGAGGTAACAAATACTTAATACCCATCCGGCAAACTTGCTGTACTTTTGTTTTGCTAATGGCGCAAATGGCTGCGCCACCTTTCTCTACATTCTCTGACTTAGAATCAGCATGTTCGGTTTAGAAACAGATGTTTTCCTCCTCCTCTCTCTTTGCCTTGTTTGCGCTTGCGCCTTTGAATTCGTCAACGGCTTTCACGATACCGCCAACGCCGTAGCTACCGTTATTTATACCAACTCGCTGCAACCCACCCAAGCCGTTGTCTGGTCGGGTATTTGCAATTTTACCGGCGTATTACTGGGTGGGATTGGCGTAGCTATGGGTATTGTGAACCTGCTTCCGGTAGAATTGCTGGTCGACCAGAACGTCTATCATAGCATTGCTATGGTGCTGGCCCTGCTACTGAGTGCCATTATCTGGAATGTAGGCACGTGGTACTTTGGTCTGCCCAGTTCCAGTTCGCACACGCTTATCGGCTCCATTCTGGGCGTTGGCCTGGCTTTTTCTACCCTGCCCGAAAACACTGAAGGGGCGGCTGTCAACTGGGATAAAGCCATCGAGACGGGGCAAGCCCTGTTGCTCTCTCCCCTGCTGGGGTTTAGCTTAGTGATTGTGTTGATGTTTCTGATTCGGCGGCTAGTGCCCGAAAGTCAAAAAGACCAGTTATTTAAAGAACCCAAGAAAAATACCCCACCCCCCGCCTGGATTCGGGCTATTTTGATTGGCACCTGTACCCTAGTAAGTTTCTTTCATGGCAGCAACGACGGGCAGAAAGGCGTAGGTCTCATTATGCTCATTCTAATCGGAATTGTTCCCTTTCAATTTGCTATAAAGTCAGATGTTGACCCCCGCGCCATGCAGGCCAACATTGTAGGCATCGAGCAGGCACTGGGCCGGGTAACCATCGCTACGCTGGCCCCCGCCAACCAACAACGCCTGACCCGCACGCAAACAGAACTGGCCGACTTGAAAAAATTAGTCAATAGTCCTTTAGTCGACAACAAGATTCCGAAAGAAAAACGTCTGGACGTTCGGCGCGATTTGCTGCTGATTAACAGCAATGTTAAAAAAATCACTGCCGACGAAGGGGCTAATTTAAGCTCTGCTGAATTGAAAGACCTTGATAAGAATCTGGGCGAAGAAGACGGTATTCGGCGTTAGACCGATTACGCTCCCACCTGGGTTATACTCATGATTGCCCTCTCGCTAGGGCTAGGAACCATGATTGGCTGGCGACGGATTGTGGTAACGGTAGGTGAGAAAATTGGGAAGCAACACCTGACCTATGCACAGGGAGCTTCCGCCGAGTTGGTAGCGGCCATTATGATCGGCCTGTCGTCGTGGAAACACTTGCCTGTCAGCACTACCCACATCTTGTCATCGGGAATTGCCGGTAGTATGGTGGCCAACAAAGGGATTAAAAACCTCCAGGCCGCCACTGTACGGAACATTGCCCTGGCTTGGGTACTCACCCTCCCCGTGTCGATTCTGATTTCGTTTACGCTCTATATCTTTTTCCGCTGGCTCATTTAAAGCGTTGCCGTAACCCCATAGGTTACGGCAACCTTTCACTTGACAAACCGGATACTGAAGGGGTATTTGTAGTACTCGCCGTTGTTGGCTTTTATGGCGGCAATGATGGTTAGCACTAACCACGCAATGCCTACCAGCCAGATTAATACCAGCCCAATCAGAATAAGCATCAGAATGGCCGATATCAAAAACGCAATGGCCGCCGTAATCTGAAAATTCACAGCCTCTTTGCCATGATAGTCGATATAAGCCGATTTTTCTTTCTGCACCTGCCAGATAATGAGCGGGGCCACAATGCTACCCACCACAAAAAATGACCCGGGCAAGGCACTCAGGTGAGCAAACATGGCCCACATTCGCTCGTCAGACTGACTCAGGCCCAACACAGGCGCAGGAACAGGGGGTAATGAAGGTTGATTTTCCATGGCGATCAGGGTAAAGTTGGTTGATCTGCAAGGTACTACTAATGAGTGAAAGACGCAGGAACATTGTTGACGCTTCAGCCGGTATGCCGGGCCACACCCTTTACTTACCCATCTGCGTCGTAAATGTGCTTTCAAAAATCTTGTCGGCGTTACCGGCTTCGAAGCCTTCGCGTCGGTGTTCGCGCCTAAGTTGGCTGGGGGGAAGGTGGGCAAATTGGGGTAGTACACGCCGTTCGGCAAACTCTACGTACGATCCGGCAATGCGGTGGGTTTTGCCATTGGCAAACTCGGCATCGATCATCTGCGCTACAGTTGAAGCTTGCCGCAACCCCCCGTCAGGACTCACTTTAATCACGCCCCCCGCCGAGTTGAGTTTAAACCCACGCTGTTGCAGAAATGCCACAAACTCATCGATTGTATTATACCCTTGCTTGAGGTTATGCACACTGATGGTAAAGTGATTCAGGTAGTAGCGGTTATAAATTACCCAGGCGGCATACTCGCTTTCGGCCAGCAGGGCCAGGTAATGGGCCAGGGTAGGCGTTTGCCAGAGCGGTTGGTGCAAAAACGCATCCACTGCATCGGCATTGTCGAGATCAAGGTTATCGGCGGGGTCGCTGGTAACGGTATCGGTATAGGTACGGATAATCTGCTGGGCTTCGGGCGAGAGGTCGGCTACCCGCAATTCGCTGGCAAAAATACGCGGCAGGTTTTCGGTCAATGCCGATGAGTTGGCGGGCGGACTGTACCAGAAGGCGGTCAGTTTCTTTTCAGCAAAATTGTAGGGGTCGCGCTTCTGGTAGCCATAGTGCTGAAAAATCTTCTCAAATGAGGGTAGGCCGAGGTTCGGCACGCCCATTGTCCGAAAGGCAATATGATCGTTCTCAATTTCGTCGGGCGACTGAATAATGCCTTCGTCGAGCATGGCATCGAGAATGGCTTGCACATCGGGCACCCGCTGCCGGTAGCGGCTCATTAGTCCGTTCAATACGCCCTGAAGTGCCGATTGATTTATGGATGAAGTAGTCATGACAAACCTGTTTTTTCGGCCCGAAGATAGGCAGAAAAGCCGTTACTGCTTTACAAACCGCCCGACCTGCTCCTGCGGACCGTTGGCTAGCTGCACAAAATAGTGGCCGGGGGGGAGGTCGTTAACGGGGATGTCAGCGTAGAAGAGTTGGCCGTGCTGACTCAGCCTAATAGCCGATCCGTACCTCGTTCCACTGGCATCGTAGATGTTGATACTTAGGCCAGTGGCTGTAGGGTGCGTGTACCGCACAGAAAGGGTCTGGGCCACCGGGTTTGGGAACACACGGATGCTTTTGCCACCCGGCCCCGGCTCAAAAGGGGTAACGTTGTTCATGGGTTTTTCGGAGGCCAGCACCGTTCGCACCGACGACCAGCTAGTGCAGCCACCCTGACTGACC
>JBBQUC010000120.1:0-9425 GCA_038212815.1 Cytophagales bacterium | reverse complement strand
CAACGCTGGAGCGATGAGGGGGCGCAAGCCATGCTTAATCTACGGGTAGCCTCCAAAAGTGGCCGCTGGCATTTGATCACTCAGAAGTTAAGTGCGGCCTAAGTCAACTTTAACCAGGTAGTTTTGAAACGCACCCGGTAGGTTGTTTGGCGTAGTGCCCCTTCACCGCAATAGGCCGCGTATTGAGGTCGAGTGATGTCCAGCTATCCGTTTCGGGGCATTGCGGAAACATCACAATGGCCGGGTATTGCGTACGGAGGTCGTCGCGCAAAAAGAGCTTGCTGCCGTGAACCAATTGCTTTTCATTATCCGTACCGCGCTCACCGGAGCCGTGTAGCACGACAACCAGCGGGTACTTGTCGCGCTGCCCAGGGGTATAGTTTTTAGGGTATAGTACCTGGTACGGCAGCGTTTGTCCAGCGCGGGTTGTATATACCTTTTTCAGGTACGTATCTGGCTGGGCAAACGCGACTATAGTCAGGCAGCAACAGGCTATGATGAGCAGTAGACGCATGCAGTCTCGTTTATGAGTGACCATTACTTAGGCCGCCAGTTTCGCTTTTAAATTCGTATCCAGGGCTTCCAGGAAGTCTTCGGTGTTGAGGTAATGCTCACCCGCAACGAGGTGCGTATCATTAGGGAATACCGAAATGGCCAGGTCTTTGGTCATCTTGCCGCTCTCAACGGTCTCTACACACACGGCTTCGAGGGCGTGGCAGAAATCAATGAGGGGTTGGTTATCGTCCAGTTTGCCCCGGAAGGCCAGTCCACGAGTCCAGGCATAAATCGATGCAATGGGGTTAGTAGAGGTTTTATTCCCTTTCTGATACTCGCGGTAGTGGCGGGTAACGGTACCGTGGGCGGCTTCGGCTTCCATGGTGTTGCCATCGGGCGTAACCAGCACCGAGGTCATCAGCCCCAGCGAACCAAAGCCCTGCGCTACGGTATCCGACTGTACATCGCCGTCGTAGTTTTTGCAGGCCCACACAAAGTTACCGTTCCATTTCAGGGCCGAGGCCACCATGTCGTCGATCAGGCGGTGTTCGTAATGCACACCTTTGGCTTTGAACTGACCCTCATACACCTCCTGGAAAATGTCTTTAAACCGACCATCGTATTTTTTCAGAATGGTGTTTTTGGTGGAGAGGTATAGCGGCCAGCCTTTTTGCATGGCCATGTTGAAACACGCGAGGGCAAACCCCCGGATCGACTCATCGACGTTGTACATGCCCATGGCAACGCCGGGGCCGGTGAAGTTATAGACCACATAGTCCTGCACGGAGCCATCTTCGCCCTCGAACTTCATGGTCAGTTTACCCTTGCCCGGCACCAGAAAATCGGTGGCCTTGTACTGATCGCCGAAGGCATGGCGGCCCACAATGATAGGGGCGGTCCAGTTGGTAACCAGGCGGGGTACGTTCTCCATCACAATTGGCTCGCGGAATACGGTGCCATCCAGAATGTTGCGGATCGTGCCGTTGGGCGACTTCCACATCTGCTTCAGGTTAAACTCCTTCACCCGGTCTTCGTCGGGGGTAATGGTGGCGCATTTGATCCCCACACCATACTGTTTAATGGCACTGGCCGCGTCGATGGTTACCTGATCGTTGGTTTCGTCGCGGTACTCGATTCCCAGATCGTAGTATTTGAGGTCAACGTCCACGTAGGGCAGAATGAGTTTGTCTTTGATAAACTTCCAGATGATACGGGTCATCTCGTCGCCGTCGAGTTCGACAACGGGGTTGGCCACTTTAATTTTCTCCATGCGAGTTGTGTAAGAGCGAAATATGACAGACAAAAATTGCAGCCGCAAAATTACACAAAAACGGCATAGCAGCCGCGCCCACGTAAATCTCTGAAACGCAAGTCGGCCACTACCCGAACCTTGCCCCCGGTGTCTGTGTTAGCAACCCGTAAACCACCTCTACAGTAGCCTTTGCATGGATTGTCAGTACCTGCCGCTGTCGGCCACCGGCCAGTTTTCTACGCTCTTCCTCGATTACATCGCTCAGAAAGATGAACTCCGTCCGTTTTACGGCCAGTTTCCAACGCTGTCGGCCTTTGCCGAGCAACTAAGCCGTAAGCAATTCGATGTCGTTAAACGGACTGTGCTGGCCGATGCGCTCGCCCGGCAATATGCCCACCTGATCCCGCCACCCAACATCGACCTGCTTCGGCAACCCAACACCTTTACTGTGACTACCGGCCACCAGCTCAATATTTTTACCGGGCCGCTGTATATTATTTATAAACTCATCACCACTATCAACCTGGCCCGGCAGCTCAAAAAAGCGTATCCCGATTACAACTTTGTGCCAGTGTATTGGATGGCTTCCGAAGACCACGACTTTGCCGAGATCAACCACGTGTCGCTGTTTGGCAAAACCTACACCTGGCAAACGGAGCAGCGCGGAGCCGTGGGCCGCATGAACCCGCAGGAGCTAAAAACCCTACTGGGCCAGATACCCGAAAAACTAGCCCTGTTTGAGACGGCCTATGGCAACCACGCCACCCTGGCCGATGCCGTACGCTATTACATCAACGAGTTGTTCGGAGCTGAGGGGCTGCTCTGTATCGATGCCGACGATGCGGCCCTAAAACGCCTGTTTGCCCCCATTATGCGCCGTGAACTACTGGAGCAGCAGTCGGGTTCACTGGTGCAACAGCAAACCCAGCAACTCGAAGCCCTGGGGTATAAAACGGTCATTACCCCCCGCGACATCAACCTGTTTTACCTGACCGATGGCCTGCGCGAACGGATTGAGCGGCTGGCCGATGGCTCGTATAAGGTAGTCAACACCAAACTGACCTTTACCGAAGCCGAGATATTGACCCTGCTCGATGCCCACCCGGAGCAGTTCAGCCCTAATGTGGTGCTGCGGCCCCTGTATCAGGAGGTTATTCTGCCTAACCTGGCGTATATTGGTGGACCGTCGGAGGTGCCGTACTGGTTGCAGTTGAAAGGGGTCTTCGATCAGGCTGGGGTACTATTTCCGCTGCTGATGCCCCGAAATTTCGCGCTGTATGTCCCCCGCGTTACGGCCAAACGGCTGAACAAACTGGGCCTGATACCCCAGCAGTTATTTCAGCCGGACACCAAACTCAAGCGCGAGTTTGTGGAACACCACACCCGCCATGCCTTGGCATTCGATACGGAAAATAAAGCCATGAACCGGATTCTGGATGCCCTGCACCACAAAGCCATGATGGTGGATAAAAGCCTGGAGAAGGCCGTTCTGGCCGAAGCCCAGCGGTTTGCTAACGCCGTGGCCCGGCTCGAAAAGAAAATGCGCCGGTCCGAAGAGCGAAACCAGGAAACGGGTGTGCGGCACCTGCTGGCCGTAAAAAACGAACTATTCCCCAACGGCACCCCGCAGGAGCGGGTCGAAAACTTCCTGACGTTTTACCTCAACGACCGGCAGTTTCTTCATAAACTCCTCGCCAATTTCGACTCCCTCGATTTCCGAATGCAGGTATGTTTAGAAAGTTAATGAGCTAGTGGCTACAAAAGCTGTTTTACGCGCCCTGTACCGAACCCAGCGGCAGGCTCTTTCTGAGTCGGCAGTTGAGCAGTTGAGTCAGCAGATTGCCGCGCAGTTTTTCACATTGCCTATCCCCACTCACCTGCATGTTTTTCTGCCCATTGCGCATCAGCATGAGGTCGATACCTGGCCCATTATTAACCAGCTTTGGCAAAGCTACCCCCAGGTACAAATCGCTGTATCGGTGACAGATGCCCCTAACCAGCAGTTAATACACTATCCACTAACCTCCACTACGCTGCTAGTCCCCAACCGCTGGGGCATACCAGAGCCACAACCTGGGTCGGCCCTGCCCATACACCCCGCCAGCTTTGACCGGGTGTTGGTGCCGCTCCTGGCGGTCGATGGGCAGGGGCACCGGGTGGGGTATGGCGGAGGCTATTACGACCGATTTCTGGCGCAGTGCCGACCCGATTGCCAGAAAGTGGGTGTATCGTTATTTGGGCCGGTCGGCGTAATCGAGGATGCTGAACGGACCGATGTGCCGCTGGATGCCTGTATTTTTCCGGCTAAAGTTATTTATTCCCCAAAATAGTAGCTGCCCCATATTTAGGCAACGTGCGTATAGTCGGTATCTTTGCTGTAGCATCACTACTTTGTTCTGTCATGAGAAAAAGTTACGTATTTGTTCTGCTGATACTCGTCTCAACAGCTACCACCTATGCCCAAATACGGATTGGTGCAACGGCGGGCTTTCAGGCTACTACCCATACCCCCGAAGACCTTAGTGCCAAAAATAGCCTGAAAGCCAGTTATTTTGCTGGGGCTATGTTTAGCCTGCCGCTATCAGAAAGTATATCGCTGCGGCCGCAGGTGCTGTACTCCCGCAAGGGCGTACAAACAACCGTACTGGGTGTTTTTGATGCTAATCTGGCTTTGAATTATCTCGAAATTCCGGTGCAACTGGTCTATAGTGCCCGCTCGCCAACGGGCTGGCTGAACTTTGGGGCAGGGCTGTATTATGCCTATGGTTTCAGCGACAAAGCCGTGATTACCAGTAATGGACAAACATACACGGCAACCGATAATTTTGGTTCGGGCAGCGACCAGTTCAGGCGCAGCGATGTAGGTGCCCGGCTCTCTATTGACTACGAACTCGAATCGGGCCTGACCTTTGGGGCTTTTTATGCTCCCGGCCTTACCGACATCAATACTGTAACGGCATCGGGCAACAACACCACCCACAACTCCGCCTTAGGTGTTTCAGTAGGGTATTGGTTTAAAAAGCGGTAAGAGATTTTACACCCGCTAAACGGGGCTGGTCAGATTTTTGCCGTATTTTTGTGGCCAATTTTAGCATAGAACCGTTTTTATGAAAATCGCCGTTGTTGGGGCTACCGGACTAGTCGGTAGCGAAATCCTGAAAGTGCTTGCTGAGCGCAACTTTCCTGTTACAGAACTTATTCCGGTTGCCTCCGAGCGGTCGGTTGGTAAACAGGTGGAGTTTAAGGGTAAACCCTATACGGTGGTTAGCTTTGAGGCTGCTATTGCCGCACAGCCCGCCATCGCTATTTTCTCGGCGGGAGGCAGTACCTCTCTCGCCCTGGCCCCTAAATTTGCCGCAGCGGGGATTACCGTTATAGACAACTCGTCGGCCTGGCGCATGGACCCCACCAAAAAGCTGGTGGTGCCAGAGGTAAATGCCGATACCCTCACCGCCGACGACAAAATTATTGCCAATCCTAACTGCTCGACCATTCAGATGGTCGTAGCCTTGAAACCTCTGCACGACCGCTACGGCATCAAGCGGGTGGTCGTGTCCACGTATCAGTCGGTGACGGGAACGGGCAAAGCGGCCGTGGACCAGTTGTTTGCCGAGCGCAATGGCGATACCAGTGTCTCGAAAGTCTATCCGCACCCCATCGACCTGAACGTGTTGCCCCATATCGACGTGTTTCTCGATAACGGCTACACCAAAGAAGAGATGAAGATGGTGAACGAGACCAAAAAAATCATGGGCGACGACTCCATCCGGGTTACGGCCACTACGGTGCGGATCCCAACCATTGGTGGCCACTCCGAGGCCGTGAACATCGAGTTTGCTGAAGACTTCGACCTCGCTGAAGTAACCCGCCTGCTGGCCAGCTCCGAAGGCGTGATTGTGCAGGACGACCCCGCCAATAAAATTTATCCGATGCCCCTGACAGCCCACGGGAAAGACGAGGTGTTTGTGGGCCGAATCCGGCGCGATGAGAGCCAGGCTAACACCCTGAATATGTGGATTGTGGCCGATAACCTCCGCAAAGGAGCTGCCACCAATGCCGTGCAGATTGCTGAGTATTTACTGAAACATAACCTGGTTGGAGCCGCACTAGCGGTAGCGTAAGCCACGCTACCTGCCTGCCAGAGCCTGCTGACTCCTGACCGTCAGCAGGCTTTTTTTGTGCATACCCTGCTGGTTTAGGCTATATCCCTCTATTCGTGAGAACCCCTCGACAACCTGCACCGACCTGCCCAGGCACTTGCCCACTATCGACAGTCGCTTCGGCTTGCCGAGGCCATTGAGTTAGAATTGCTACAGGCCGATGCGCTGGAAACATTGGCCGGATGATCCCCTGTAGCCGACGATGTAGCCGCTTATCAGGTATTGTGCCTACAGGACGACGCTCCACAGGCAACAGTTAAGGTGGTGGGCAGCAAGCAGCAACGGAGCAACATTACCGGGATTTTGAGGTTATATTAGCTCCCCAAACCGTATTGTACGTTACCCGTCATGCCTTACAGCATCCAGCTTCAGAACATTCATAAAGCCTACGGAGCCACCCCCGTGTTGGCCGGGATTACCCTTAGCGTGTCAGCGGGGCAGGTGGTGGGATACATCGGCCCGAACGGAGCCGGTAAGTCCACCACCATCAAAATTCTGATTGGTATGTTGCCCGATTATACCGGTGAGGCCACCGTGCTGGGAATGGACGTGCGCACCAATGCCCTGGCCATTAAACGCCAGATTGGGTATGTACCCGAAAATGCCGCCCTCTACGATACGCTGACCCCGATGGAGTATTTGCAGTTTGTAGGGCAACTCTACGGGCTGGATACTGCCTACATCGACCACAAAGCTCTTGACCTGCTGCGACTGTTTCAGCTAGACAACTACGCCCACGCCCGCATGACTACATTCTCGAAGGGAATGCGTCAGAAAGTACTGCTCATTGCGGGTCTGTTGCATAACCCCGATGTGGTGTTTCTGGACGAGCCGCTGTCGGGCCTGGATGCCAACACGGTAGTGCTGGTCAAAGCTATTATCCGGCAGTTGGCCGATGCGGGTAAAACCATCTTCTACAGCTCGCACATCATGGAGGTAGTCGAGAAAATTTCGGATCGGATTATCATCATTGACCGGGGCTAGATTATTGCCGACGGCACTTTTGCCGAGTTGCAGCACCAACGCCCCGAATCGCTGGAACAACTCTTTGCCGAACTGACCGGCAGCGAGGGGCAGGCCATCGTGGCCGAAGAGTTTATCCATACCCTGACCCGCTAACCATGACCGGTCTGATATTGTTTCTGCTGGACAAACTGGCCACTGTGTTCCAGGCAATGGGTGCCGACTATGGCCAACTGCGGGCTATTGTGCAGGTTAAACTCATGATGGACGGTCGGCGCAGCACCACCACCCTGGGGCAGTATGGCAAAAAATCGGCGGAGAGCAATACCAACTTCATCCGTATGCTGGCTCTGTATGCCTTTGTGGGTGGGGTTCTCAGTGTGGGTATGCTGGGCCACGCCGATAAAGACAAGCTGTTTGCTCCGCTAACATTCCAGTTTGCCTACATCATGTCACTCTGCTCCATGACCCTCATCTCCGACTTCTCGTCGGTCATGCTCGACTCGGCTGATAACCTCATTATTTTGCCCCGGCCCGTAAGCAGCCGAACCCTATGGCTAGCCCGTGTGATTCACATTACCAGCTACTTGCTGGCCATTGCGCTGTCGTTGTCGGTCGGGGCAGTGTTTGTGATGGCCAGTCGGTTTGGGCCGGTGGCAGGGTTCGTGTTTTTGGGGCTGAGCCTGCTCTCTGCAGTGCTGATGGTGTTTCTGACCAACGTGGTCTATCTGGTACTTATGCGGTTTGTTAGCGAAGAAAAGCTGCGGGAGGTGATTAACTATTTCCAGATTATCCTGGCCATCCTGTTCTACGGCGGCTATCAACTATTGCCCCAGTTGATGGGGTCAGATGCCCTGCTGGATAAGGCCCTGATGCATCAGTGGTGGCATTACCTGGTGCCGCCCATGTGGATGGCAGGGGCCGCCGATGGCGTGGTGCAACTCGTATTTGACCAGACTCACCTGCTGTTTACCGCGCTGGCGGTGATTATGCCGTTTGGTGGGCTTTGGGTGATGAGCCGCTTTCTGACCACTAACTTCACCCGGCAACTGGGTAGTATCGACCAGGACAGCCGCCCCACCAACCCAGTATCGGTAACCCAGTCCCGGTCTGGGTGGGTAGAGCGGCTGGCAGGCTGGTGTACAAGTAACACGCTTGAACGGGCTGCCTTTGCCTTTGCCTGGCGCATAACGGGTCGCGACCGTAAGTTTAAGCTCAAAACTTACCCACAATTGGGGTTTGGACTGGCCTACACCGCCATCATGTCCTTCCAAACAGGTCGTGCGTCCAGTTTCTTCTACCTGTTCGCGCTCTATTTTGCGGGACTATTTGTGATGGTATCGCAGTATCAGCTTAGTGTTTCAGACAATTACCGGGCTGCGTGGGTGTATGGCAGCACACCCATTGCCACACCGGGTAATTTGCTGGTGGGGTCGCTGAAGGCGCTGATTATAAAGTTGCTGACTCCCTTTTACCTGCTGCTGTCAGCCTATATGCTGTATCGTTTCGGCACCGATAAACTCGGCGATGTGCTGCTGGGGTTCAGCAACTCATTGCTGATGCTGGTGAGTTCGGCCCTGTTGTCAACGCGCTTTATGCCGTTTTCGGTGGAGCAGGATGCTGTGAACCGGAGCAACACCAGTCGATCGTTGCTGCTAACCCTGGTGTTAGGTGCCGTGGGAGGTGTGCATTACGGCCTCGCCCTGGTGCCATACGGGGTGTGGGCCGCGTTGCCCGTATCGGCAGGGGTGTTCTGGTATCTGCTCCGGCAGTATAAACAAACCACCTGGAGTCAGGTAGAGATGGGCTGAGGGTTACGGGTTCAGAAATGCCCGGAGTGCTTTAGTCGGTCGGCCATCGGCACCCCAGGCACTCAGGCCGTACTGACTCCAGCTTCTGGCTCCTTCTGGTTCCCAATACATCACGCCCAGGCCCTTGTGCTGCGGTACGGCCTGTACCTTTTTCTGTACAGCCACTAGCATATCATACGTATTCTGCACTTTGGTATCTTCGCCCCCAACCTCGACCACCATCACCTCTTTGCTATAACGGCTGGCCATATCCAGCAGGTTAGCCCCTAAATCGTCGATAGACAGGGTATAATCAGGGTTACCTTTCAGCCAGTAGGGGTAGTAGGAGAGGCCAATTACATCGTAGCGTACCTGATGCGCCTGCGCACTATCGAACCAGGCTCTGAACCGGGCGTTGTTATTCCCCTGATCGACATGCAGCACCACCTTCGAGGTGGGGCTAACGGCTTTAACGGCCTCGTACCCTTTGTTGAGCAACTGCGCCAGCCCCGGCCAATTCGTTGTACGGCCTTCAGGGTAGATCATGCCGCCCGGAATTTCGTTGCCGATTTGCACCCATTGGGGCGATATGCCCTTCGCTTGTAAGGCACTCATTACGCTGGCGGTGTGGGTATATACGTCGGTGAGGAGTTGCTGAAAATCGTGACCCTCCCAGGCGGCTGGTTTTTTCTGCTGCCCCGGATCGGCCCAGCTATCGCTGTAGTGAAAGTTAATCATCACGCGCATACCCCATTTTTTGGCCCG
>JBBQUC010000119.1:0-9435 GCA_038212815.1 Cytophagales bacterium | reverse complement strand
CCGCATAGGTTTTGGTGCCGGTCGCGCCCTTGACCACGTAGGTCAGCACGAGCGAGACTTTCATGCCCGCCATCGCTTTCGGCACTTTGATTACACCTTTGGCCGGGTTGGCGGGATCAGGAAACTCGTACAGCATCCGGCCTTTGAAGCTGGCAATGGGGGCCGACTTCGCCACACTGTCGAACTGGAGTGTACGTTGCAGCGGCTTGTCGGGATTGATTACCTCGTTTTTTTCCAGTGCATTGCCAAAAGGCTTGCCGTCTTCCGGCATCTGGTCCAGATTGGGCGCGTAGATGTAATACGCATCGTCCCATTTGTTCAGAAAAAACAACTGCTCGAAACTGACTGTGCCATAGCCACCCGGCCCACCCTGACTCAGCTTGCCCGATGCCACATAGACCAGCCCCAGTTTGTCCAGATCGGCTTTGGCCTGTTCTTCGGTTTTGCTTATAGAGTAATATTGTAAAAACACCACTTCGCCACTACTGCTGCTCGGAGCTAACCCGGCCAGCAGGATATTATTGTCGCCTGACCCAGCCGGAGCCATATTTTTAGGGGTCAAATCCCCAGCTTTCGAAGCATTCACGCCCTGCCCATCCGGCAACCCAATCCCAGAAACCTGCTTGTTAACCAAGATATTACCCCCGGCAGGTACGCGCATCCCCTCCACGGGCGGATACCACGACTTGCCCGGCTTACGGTAGATCATTACCAGTTGCCCGTCCAGACTGGGCATGGTCACGTCGGGAAACCCTTTGGCATCGTAGGTCTGCTGCACCTTCACATTCAGGGTGTAGGACCGGGCCATCACCGTCACATCGGGCAGTTCGGTACTGGTCGGTACGCCAATCGGCAGGCGGGAAATCTGGTCGTTCGGCACAAAATAGGGTGATTCCACGATGACCCCAAAACCGCGTTGCATGTCCGTCGCGTCGCCGGTGAAGGCTTTGCCGACCTGCGCCAGGTAGTTTTCGACCACGAACGAATAACGCCCGTTCGCGTCGGTCAGTACCGATTTGGCTACCTCGGTTATAGCCGGGATGAAACTGTTGCCCGGCGCAATGTAGGCAAGCCGTACCCGGACGTTAGGCAGTTGGTAGGTGGTCGTGTTGGGGCCGGGGAAGCGGTAGTTAAGTTTGCCCGACACGATCATTTTGTTGTTTTGGGGCGCGTCTTTCCGAACAAGTTTAAATGAGCAGTTAAGCCTAATTGGGTCAAGGCCCAGCCCGGCCTGTTGCCGCACATCGGCGGGCAGCACCAGTTCAACGGTGTAGAGATAGGTTTTGCCGACGGTTAGGTTCATACCGCTCACGCCCAGCGAGTCAAATTCCTGCTGAAAAAACGGGAATTTCAGGTTCCGGCTGACAGTCTGGCCCTTGTCATTTTTGATGCTGAACTGGTAGTAGGCCGCCGGAAACTCGTTCAGCACCAGTCCTTTATTTTCTTTTAGTCGGCCGGCCTGCACCCCACTAAGTTTTTTGGCGGCCACGGCCACCTCTACCAGTTTATCTTCCAGCGACCCTGCCATCTGCCAAACCAGCAGCAGATCGCGGTTCAGCCCCGCCGACACTGTATCGCCACACGATTTAGGCGTTAGCGTCGTTAGCAACTTATCGATTTTCTTCGATTTATTGACAATTTCTATCGGATCGCCATAGTCGAAAGCACAAACGGGGCTTTTGCCGTCGTTCAGAAACACGAGTTTGCCTTGCGGGTCGCGGGCCTGTACGCGCCAGGCATAGCGCCTTCCCTTGACCAGCGCGGGCTGCACCGGCGAATACAGAAATGTGTTGATTTTCAGATTTTTGACCTCCACGCCCGAAGCCGGTAATACTACCGCGTCGATATACACGTTGGGGTCAACGTTGATAATTGGCAGTTCCACAATACGGAGGGTGTACTCGACCCGTGTGGGCAGTACGCCCGCTGGCGGTGCCCAGGTAAATACTATATTTTGTACTGCCTGTGTTATAACTTCCTGGTCGCAGAGGGGGGCAATCAGAATAGGGGGATCAATGGATCTGACCGGAATATTAGTGCAGCCCAGTTCGGCGGGCGACAGCGGGCGATTAGTAGTCATATCAATGGCCTGCAAACACAGTCGGTAGTTGCCTTCGGGCAGGGCGCGCCCCTGCAACAGCGCCGACTTATCGAACCCGACTACCTGTACCTGAGTGAGATCAATGAGGTTTTTCAGATCAGCAATGTTCAGCAGCCGCGTTTGGAGCGGCCCCAGGGCCAGTGGTTGCCGGGGCTGGTAGCCCGGCGAGGTCATAATCTCCACCCCATTGTCGCCCGTCAGATTTGCCAGGAGTTTAACGGAGAGTTGCGCGTTAGTCAGGTTGCGGACAATGACCTGCAACTTGCCGGGCTGGTTAAAGTAGTCCTGCAAAAACGGGTCGAAGGGCGGCAGAGCGGTTACGGTGATCTGCACCGAGTTTTGGGCAAAGGTGGTCCCGCTCAGGAGCAATAGCCAGAAAAAGAGTAAACGTCGCATGAGACTATATGAGTTAGAAAGTGATACCGTAAGTGAAGGTGCCGCGCGTTTCGTTGAATTTCTGGTTGGCCTGCCCCGTGTCGGAGTTGAGGTAGGCTAATTGAATACCGATATTCTGCCGCTGTCCAAGCTGATAGCCTGCGGTCAGGCTGGCGTTCAGCACCTTGCCTTTCACTCCGGCCTGCTCAACGAGCAGGTAGCTGGCATTGGCCGAGGTGCTGAGTTTGTTCGTGAAAAAGGCTTTCGTCACGCCGAGGGTAGGGCCATA
This sequence comes from Cytophagales bacterium, assembly GCA_038212815.1. GTDB lineage: Bacteria > Bacteroidota > Bacteroidia > Cytophagales > Spirosomataceae > JBBQUC01. The sequence goes on along the minus strand of JBBQUC010000119.1, from coordinate 6,670 downwards.
AAACCGCACTGACTGGTTTTGGGGCAGACTGGCCTGGGTGTATGTCATCAATACATTCAGACCGATGCCCGTTGTGAGCGGCTGCCGGAAATACCCCACCGAGATATTGGTGTTCTGATTGTTAGTCAGACTGGCCGTCCGGTTGTTGAGGTCGGAGAGTTGCTGATACGTGCCGCTGATATTCACCAAATGCACAACGGTTTCGGTCTGTTTGCCAAACCGTACATTACCTGTCATGGAGAGATTGTTCTGCGCGAGCCGGAGGGTATCAATCAGTGGCCGTAGTCCTGCCTGCTGGCTGATACCGTAGTTGGTAAACTGGAAATCGACCCCCAGTAATGGCTTAGGTGCATACGACAGAATCAGTGAGCCAATGTTGCGCCCTGTCCGGGAAGCCTTGTTACTGGCTAAATTGTCGAACTGCACCCCGTAGCTGCCCGACAGCCGCAGCGTACCCTTCGCCAGGGTCAGGTTGGGGGCAATGGCATAACTCTGGATATCGGACTGGAAGTAATAGGCCCCCATCGTCTGGAAATTGGGGTCTATGCGTTTGTACTGCAACTTAACACCGAAGTTGCGGCCCCGGTAGCCCAAAGCCGCTGCGGTGGCGGTGGTGAGTTGGGTAGACTGCCGGGGCGTAAACAGCGACTTGAGCGACTTCACGATGTTGTTATCACTCGCTACTTCAACCGCCCGTACATCGCGGCTGTAAGCACTGGCGGCCGCGTCTAACTCCACCGTAATGTGCTTCACAATCAGCAGCCGGGAGGTAATGCCCAGCACGAGGTTTTCGGCAGGTTTCACCACACTGGCCGTGCTGCTATTGGCCGGTAAGGGTTGCCCGATAGATGTAGAATCGTCGGCGGCTTTCAGCATCACCAGGTCAACATAATTGCCCGGTTTGCCATAGCCAACTTTCACGCTATAGCCCGTTCGTTGGTAAGACGGCACAATGTTGGGGTCGGCCAGATTGGTGGAGATAGCCTGATTGAAGCGGCCATAGACGGCACCGAGCCGGAGTTTGCCCGGATTTAGTTCGATGCCCCCGCCCAGGAACGTATGTCCTGCCAGCGTAAAGGGCGAGAAGGTAATGTTTCGATAGCCCGCATGGAGGGTAGCCCATTTGTAGGTTGGCGATATACCGATCTGGTTGAAAGGCTGCCTGAAACTGCTGCCCTGGTTGCCCAGCACCACCGAAAACGGCAGCGAAACGCCCCCTGGCAAACTAACCGTTACGGCCCCGCTGATACCAAACGGCGAGGGCTGATTACGGGCATCGATGCCGCTGGCAGTATAGAACCCAGCATAGGCATTGATACCCCCTGACAGGGTAACCAACCGGGATTTGGGGGTAATCCCTTCCGATTGTGCCCATAAATAGCTGGGCAGGAGCAGACCGATAACAGAAAAGAAGAAATGACGCATAGTAACAGCGGTTTGGTCATTAGTCGGACAAAGCTACCTACCCGCTAACAGTTGCGGTATCGGATAAATATATGAGTGAGTTAGCGGTAAAAACCCGACTTCATGGCCTTCACTACAGCCTCTGATTTGGAGTTGACGTGCAGTTTTTCGTAAATATGCACGATATGGGTACGAACGGTGCCCATACTCATCTGGCAGTGGTCGGCAATGAGTTTGTAGGAGTCCCCCTCCACTAACCGGCACAGCACGCGGGTTTCTTTGTCGGTCAGGGCGAAAGGTTCAATAGGGTGGCGGCTGGCTCCCCGACTTATGGGCCGGAAGGCGTGGAGTACCTTCAGGGCAATAGAGGGGGTCATGGCAGCCCCCCCGGTTACTACCTCCCGAATAGCGTCAATAATTTTATCGGCGGGTGTTTTTTTAAGGAGGTAGCCAATAGCACCGGCTTCGATAGCGGCAAAAATGCGTTCGGTGTCTTCAAATACGGTCAACATCAGAATTTTCGGGATAATGGGCTGTTCACTGATGAGCTGCACAGCTTCGATGCCCGTACGGCCTGGCATATCAATATCCATGAGTACCACATCGGGGGCATCGCGTTGAATACAGCCTACTGCATCGAGCGCGTTGGGATAATGCCCAACCGTAATCAGATCGTCGGTTGCATCGACAATCAGGGCCAGTGTATGCCGCAATGAGTGGTTATCATCGAAAATAGAAACGCGGATCATAGCCGGAAAGAACTAAGTTTACTGACAAAAGTAAGGGTTTGTCAAATTCGGGTAAATCGGATAAATATATGAGGTATTGGCTGTCAAATTAATGGTACTGACAGCCGCAGGGTTGTACCCTGGTTGTCGCCAGAGGCTACCTCCAGCCTGCCCAACATGGCCTCGGCGCGTTCGCGCATGCTGGTCTGACCCGTGCGGGTGCTGGCCGCTGCCGGATCGAACCCGCGCCCATTATCCTCAATCAGCACAGTCAGGTTGTTACCCTGCCGCTCAAATCGTATGGTGGCGGTGGTAGCGTTGGCATACTTTACCAAGTTGTTGATGGCCTCTTTACCAATTAGATACAGGTTTCGACGCACCTCCATCGAAATGGGCAGGTCAACTAATTGCGGGTCGGTTATGAGGTTGAACTGGATGTTCTTCGATTCCATGAGCGGCTGGGCGTACTCGCGCAGGCGCAGGGCAATCTGGACGAGCGAGTCATTACTGGGGTTGATAGTCCAGATAATCTCGTCGATGGCATCGAGAATCTGGCGGGCATCGGTGTAGATTTTCTGCATCATTTTCCCTGCCGTTTCGGGCCGATTCTGTTGGAGCATGGTGTTGGTTAACCCACTCAGCAGCGAGATAGAGCTAATGGTGCTGCCAACCTCGTCGTGAAGGTCGTGGGCAATCTGTTTGCGGAGGTCTTGGGCCTCCTGCAACCGGCGCAGCCGGGCACGGTTGAGGAGCCAGGCACTTACCGCTACACTTAATAGCAGGAGCAGCACCCCGGTAATAAGCAGGGCAGTAGTTTGCCAGCGTTTGGCAATCCGTTCTTTGGTATGCAGTTGGGCCTGCTGACGCAACAGTGTTATTTGACTCTCTTTTTTCTCGGTCTCGTAGCGGGCCACTAATTCGCTGGTACGGGCTTTCTGCTCGCTGCTCATCACTGAATCGGCCAATGCCTGGGCCTGGCGTTGGTAAGTGTAGGCTTTCTGATACTTATGTTGCTGGGCCAACACCTCAGCCAGGCTACTAACAAATAGAGCCTGATTGTTCAGGTTATCAGCTTTTTTTGCTAGGGCGGCCGCCTGTAGGAGTTCAGTTTCGGCAGTGGCATACTGTTTCAGCGAGCTATAAATAGCCCCCAGGCTATAATGGGCATTGGCGATGTTATGGGTAAAGTCAAGTTTTTTAGCCAGAGTCAGGGCTTGCCGGGCGTAGGTGAGTGCCTGCTGCGGGCGGCCAATTTCGTTGTAGTTGTTGGATAATCCATTCAGTGCATCGACTTGGACACTCTCATACCCTCCCTGTCGACTATGGATTAGGGCGTTATTGTAGGCAGAAATAGCCTTTGCGTATTGTTTGCGATCACTGTAGAGCGCTCCCAGGTCTGCTTCCAGCATAGCCTCACTATTGGGGTCTTTGTTCTCCTGCGCAATGGCAATGCCTTCGCGTACATAGCTGATAGCCTTATCTGTCTGTCCGGTGGTGCGGAATAGAAACCCCAGGGTTCGGTGCAGGTTTTCGTTGCGGGGCCGAATGGCATAACGGGCTTCAATTTGGGCCGCTAGCATCGTAACATCGAGGGCTTCTTTGGTTCGGCTCATCAACCGATACGTTACCCCCATATTGGCTAAGGTTCGGCACTGATACTGTTTGCGCAAGGCATAGCGATCCACATCCCTGAGCAGTTGCCGAAACCGACGGATAGCCTCCTCTGGCCGATTGAGTTGAATTTGCGCTCCTCCCTGCGTGACTAATGCCTGATATACGCCGGGGCCAAAGTTCAGTTGGCGGGCTAGTCGTTCGGCTTGCCGGGCCAGCGAGTCAGCCCGCTGGGGGTCATTTTTCTGGTATAACAGCCCATAAGCGTACTCGGCCATAGTTCGTACATACGCGGTATCGGGCTTTTGGGCCATTGCCACGTGGGTTTTCAGATAGCGGTCCAGCGAGTCAGTACTATCCAGCACCTGGGCCATAGCTACTGTGACAGGCAGGTAGCCAATCAGAAAAAGTTGGGTTATGCGTCGTACATCAAACGGAATCATACACGAAGGCAAAGGAGATGAGGGTTTATAAGAGGCTATTTACACATTAAATCGCTATGAACCAATGGGTGTTCTGTTAACCAATGGGTAAATGCAGGCGGCTCTGGCTGAATTTCGGTATCTTAGCCGAGCCAACAGAAGCCGACCAGCCCCATGCACTTCGATACCCTCGCCCTCCGGGCTACTCACCAGCCAGACCCAACAACGGGCGCGGTAGTATCGCCTATTCACCTCTCTACTACCTTTGAGCGGAATGAAGCCTACGAACTACCGGGGCCATATCTCTACAGCCGCGCCAACAACCCCAACCGCAATGCCCTTGAACAAGCCCTGGCTCTGCTCGAAGGCGGCAGCACTGCCCTGGCGTTTGGTTCGGGGCAGGCGGCTGCCATGACCTTGTTTCAAGCCCTGCGCCCCGGCGACCATGTGATTGTGGCCAGCGATGCCTACTATGGTACTCCTGCGCTGCTCGAACAGGTGTTTCTGCCTTGGGGACTGACCTACACCCCCGTCGATCTGACCAACCTGGATGCGCTGCGGGGAGCCATTCAGCCCAATACCCGCGTGGTCTGGGCTGAAACCCCCTCGAACCCCATGCTGGCTATTACCGACTTGCTAACTGTATCACGGTTGGCGCACGATGCCGGTGCCATCTGCGTATGCGATAATACCTGGGCCACCCCCGCCCTGCAACGTCCCCTCGACCTCAACTGCGATGTGGTGATGCACTCGACTACCAAGTACATGAGTGGCCATAGCGACGTGTTAGGTGGGGCGTTGGTATTCCGTAAAAATGATGAGCTGGCCACGCGGGTGCGGCTGTTGCAGAGCCTGGCTGGAGCCGTGCCCGCGCCCTTCGATTGCTGGCTGGTGATGCGCGGCCTGAAAACGCTGGGGGTTAGGATGCGGGCGCAAATGGCAACGGCCCAACGCGTAGCCGAATTTCTGGCAGGCCACCCAGGGGTAGAGCAGGTGCACTATCCGGGGCTAGCCAGTCACCCTAACCGTGCCATTGTGCAGCAGCAAATGAACGGCCCCGGTGCCATGCTGTCGGTGCAGGTGCAGGGCGGTGCTACCGAGGCTTTGGCCTTTGTGGGTAAGCTGACATTATTTACCCGCGCCACCAGCCTGGGCGGGGTAGAGAGCTTAATTGAACACCGCGCCAGTGTAGAAGGCCCAACCTCCAGCACCCCCCCCAACCTGCTGCGCATCTCCATCGGACTGGAACATGCCGACGATTTGATTCTGGATTTGAAGCAGGCCCTGGCGGAAGGGTAATGCGCTCAGATGGGGTTCAATAAACAGCCTTTAATGCTTTAGACGTATTTGTATTGTTAAAGATATCGGCGAGTGAACACCCGCCAGACATCTTTTTTATTGCCATAACATTGGGCGAAAGAGACACATCGGTATCCCATATTTTTGACTTTATTGCCGCCATTGACTGTAGCGCATTTTGAATGGATGCCTGGCTAATATCCACTGGCATTGTCATTAAATCCGTCACTTTTGGGGAATCGATGCCTATTACTTCAATACTCAATTCACCCGCCAACTTCGATAGCTTTGCAGATACTCCAATAGAGAGTAACGACGATACATCGACACCTGCTTCAAAGGTGGTGACCCGTGCAACAATTCGGAAACCTACACCAACTTTGGCAAACCCTGGGCAGGTGCCATCACCTTTAGCAACCTTAAGCGTAGCGAATTTGCAATAATCGAAATAGACTTTGTAGAGTCCTGCTTCTGCTGTGAGATTGGCTGGGCCAAACTTAAACTCTCCTGAAGCATCCATTTTCTGAACTGCCGTATAAGAATCCTGATTCGGTATAAATGCTCTTACTTTAGGTAAATCTGTTGCCAATTCTGCTAGTAACATCTCTTTAAAGGTTTTTGAGGCAGGGTCAAAAACCCGTACCGGCTGGTCAAATTCGAGGGGTGAAATGGGTATGTAGTCTTGAAATAATTTATCAGGTACAAAAGGATACTGTTGGTTTCGCTTGGACTGGCCATTTAATACACTACAGCCACTACATAGAATCAAACAGAAAAGGGATGTGATAAACAGGGCGCGTTTCATTGGTTTAGGGTATTAAAAGGTGAGACGCAAAAGTGCTACCTAAAAATTTGATAGTCAATGGGAAATTTCCCGTATTTGCTACCGTATAAATACGGTAGCACAACGGGAAATTTCCCGGAAGGAATATTGATTGTATGCGCCTTGATTAGGAAGTGATTACTGAAAAGTTAGCTTTAAGTTTCTGATACGCCTGTGAGGCAAGCCCATTTGTTATGGTTTCTTGAAAGGCATCATCGTTCATGAACCGAGCGAAAATATCTTCATTCTGGTCAATTCGCTCAATAAATAGCTGTTGAAGCAGGTGTTTAAACACTAACCTAAACTTTTCTTCTGGGTTAACCTCTGCTGCTTTGATTACAGAATCGTCTAAAATAGCAGCTTCGATAAGCTGGTCGAAAAAG
>JBBQUC010000118.1:0-9463 GCA_038212815.1 Cytophagales bacterium | reverse complement strand
TATCATTATTTTAAATAGTATAAACTATTGAGAAATATAAACAATTATTTTGTATTATAAAAGGGAATAATTATATTTATTAATAATTTAAGTTGATAATACTCCGTACCTCGCTGAATCCTGACATCAATTACCTTCACTCGTTAATTTAGTACTGTCATGAACAAGGGCACATCAGGTCAGGCAATGCACTGGCTATGGTTTTTATTACTCATCAGTGTTTGCGGCTGTAAAGGCCCACAGGGAGAAGTTGGCCCCCAAGGGCAGACTGGCGTACAGGGTGTACCGGGGCCTGTAGGCGCGCAGGGAGCAGCCAATCTGCTCGTTTCGGCCTGGACAGCTGTGAAAGCTACCGACTGGAAATCGGATAATGATCCGCAGTATTTTTATGTAGGTATTGAGGAGAAAAATATTACGCAGGCCATTTTAGACAAAGGCTTGGTGATGGCATATTATCGTAATCCGGGGCAAAAAACGGTGGTGCTGTCGTTACCTTCTGTTACCGATAAAGTGAGCATCGGTTATTTTTTTCTGCTGAATCAGGGGAAAGGCTTCATTAACTTTGACCTCTCGTACTTTGTTCCCCGGAAAAACCCCATTGATTTCGACATTGAGGTTCGCTGGATAATTATTCCGCCCAATCCCGGCGGTCGTCTGAAAGCCATTGACTGGACCGATTACCAGGCGGTCAAACGCGAACTGAACCTGACCGAATAGTCGGGCAGGAATTCTCCTTCTTCTTGCCCGACTATTCGGCAGTATTTTTTTCGCTCGGCTTTATAGCTAGTGTATCGCCCGCCTGCTCGCCCCGTTGCCAGGCCGAACAAGCCGCAGCCTGATGTTGAGCCAACTGGCAGGATTGCCCCAAGTAATAGTACAGATTATCAACCGATGGGTCGAGTTGTTCGGCACGTTTCAGCGGGCATCCGGGCAATTGGTAGTTACCTGTTCGATGCCAATAACTTAACCCTCCACCGGCAGGAACATACCCAAACCCTCACCGACCGCGAAGCCGCCGTGCTGGCTTACCTCCTCGACCGGCCCAATGCCCTTGTTCGGCGCGATGAGTTGCTGCGGGCTATCTGGGGCGACGACGATTATTTCATGGGCCGCAGTTTAGACGTGTTCATCTCACGACTTCGCAAGCGGCTGCAAGGCGATCCCGCGATTCGGATTGAGAATCAGCATGGCATTGGTTTCCGGTTACGAATTGGGGAGGCAGGCTACTAACTTCTTCGGAATCTCCGGCTGTTTTCACAATAAAACGGCACCTTTTACTCGTTTATGGTTAGTAAAATAGCGCAAAAGGCTTATTTTTGCAAGAATCTTCAAATTCGATACCGAACGTCCCAATGAAAAAACAACCTGTTTTGATTGCCTTTTCGCTTTTGACCACAGCCGCTTTAGCGCAGCAAGGTCCTATCCAGTTTTCGGCCCGGAGCCTGGTAGCCCTCTCTGATGCCGATATGTCAGCATCGGCTATGGTCGATGGCAATCTGCTCAAAGACAAATCCACAAAAGATGCGTTGACTACCATCAGCTTCCCGCTCAATCGCGATGGCAGCGGGTTTAATCAGTCAATCGTCTCGAACTCGATGGTGCTGGCCGATAAGGCCTTAGCCGTATCGAACAACGGGCGGCTGGCATTTGTACTGGAAGGGCGCGGCCAAACGAGCGATAGTATCACGTCGCTGAAAGGTGGCCTGAGTGGGCTGACCGGCAGCGGTAAAATGTTCACCGTTGACCTTAGTGCGGGCAAGCCTGCCGTTAAGTTCGGTTTCGGCGTGGGCGGCAACCCTACCGCCGTATCGCTGTCGCCCCAGGGTAATACGCTGCTGGTGGCCTCGAATGAAACGGGCAAAGAGATTAAAATTATCGACGTAGATGCCACCGGCAAGCCAACGCGGATTCTGACCTCGGCAGCTCCAACGGCTGGGCAGGCGATCACCGACCTGATCTTTCACCCCGGTGGGCAGTTTGTGGCGTATATAACGGCTGGAACCGGTGAGGTAGGGCTGATGAAATACGCCATCGATCAGGCTACCAAAAAGCCTTATCTCCAGGCGCATGGCAAATCCATTAAAGTAGGTGCCATGCCTGGAGCCGGTAAATTCACCGCTGATGGTAACTATTTTGTGGTGGCCGATGGTAAAAAAGCGGCTGGTGCCGATGGTGCCGGGGCTGGTGAAGTATTTGTGATAAAATTCAGCACCGACGATGCCGCTGGTGAACACAAAATTGTGGCGCAGGCCCCCACGGGCGAAAGCCCCGAAGCCGTGGCCATTAGCCCCGATGGGTCGGTAGTGGTAGTAGCTAACAGCGGTCAGTCGTACCAGCCATTTAGCAACGCTAATGCGGGTAAAAGCGCATTGTCGGTTTATGCACTGGGTAAAGATGGCAGCATCACCGCTGCCGGAACCGTGCCGGTAGAAGGCATTGCCCCGCAGGCTGTTGAGTTCGACAAATCCGGCGATAACCTTGCCGTGGCTGTAGCAGAATACCTCGACTTCGGGATTCGGAACGGAGGAATCGAGTTCTACAAAGTAACCAAAGGTGACAAGCCCGCGCTGACCCGTCAGCCGGGCCGCATCAGTGTAACCCGTGGGGTACACGCCCTGAAAGCGGTTAACTAAGCAAAAAGCGTAATTCTACACAGCACAAAGCCCGCCATTCTGGTGGGCTTTGTGTGTTTTTAGAGTAGATTTGGGCAATCATTTTTCAATTTCCTGCAATGACCGAACAAAGCAAAACCTTCCTGTATGAGTACCTTAATAATGCCTCACCTACCGGCTTCGAGCAGTCGGGGCAGCAACTGTGGCTCGATTACCTCAAACCTTATATCGACGAATACATTGTAGATACCTATGGCACCGCCGTCGGGGTAATTCGGGGTAATGGCGAGTATAAAGTCGTCATTGAAGCCCACTCCGATGAGATTTCGTGGTTTGTGAACTACATCTCTGACGATGGCTACCTGTATGTCAGGCGCAATGGTGGCTCCGACGCGCTCATTGCCCCGTCTATGCGGGTGAACCTGCATACTAAAAAAGGGGTAGTCGAGGGCGTGTTTGGCTGGCCCGCCATTCATGTACGTGACCTGGCGAAAGATGCTGCCCCTAAAGTAACCGACCTATTCATAGACGTGGGTGCGGCTACCAAAGCCGAAGTGCTGGAGATGGGGATTCACGTGGGAACGGTCTGCACCTTTGTGGATGGGCTGATGGAGATGAATAACCGTTATTATCTAGGGCGGGCACTGGATAACCGCATGGGTGGGTTTATGATTGCCGAAGTGGCCCGGTTGCTGAAAGAGAACAATGTGACCCTACCCTTTACGCTTTACATTGTCAATGCCGTGCAGGAAGAAATTGGGCTGCGTGGGGCCGAAATGATTGCCCGCCGATTACAGCCCAATCTGGCCATTTGCACGGATGTAACCCACGATACCCAATCGCCAAAGTACGATAAGAAAGAGCAGGGCGACCTGAAATGCGGTGCTGGGCCGGTGCTTTGCTATGGCCCCGCCGTGCAGAATAACGTGCTGGATTTTATGATTAAAGTGGCACAGGAGAAAGGCATTGATTTTCAGCGGCAGGCCGTGAGTCGCTCTACCGGCACCGACACCGATGCCTTTGCCTACGCTACCGAAGGCATTGCCTCCGCCCTGATTTCGCTGCCCCTCAAATACATGCACACCACCGTCGAGACCGTGCATCAGGACGATGTACAGGCCGTTATCCGGCTTATGTATGAGGTGTTGCTGTCCCTAAATGGCGACGAGGACTTCCGGTATATCAAGTAACGGATTTTTAATACTAACAACCCCAGAGCGGGGTTGTTAGTAAACAGACTAATTTCCTACGCTTTACTAGCATCATGTAGCAGGTCGAACAAGCTAAATCGTCCATTTTTGGCCAGACTGGGTATCCAGTCCTGGTTCTGGACCACGTATGAGTGCGAGTCGGCATAAATAAGGTCAATAAACACTTCTGCCGGAGCTGTTTTATCCGGGTCGAAGAATAGGTGCGAGTCGATAGCCCATTGATCGTTAAAGATAGGCCGCCACCGAAAACTCAACCGGGATATAAGCGGCTTTCTTAAACTTGTAGAATTTTAAGTCGGCTTCCGAGGCAGTGAAAGCGATCAACTACGGGTTATTCTCCGTAGTATTACGGAAGTAGCGGCTTGCCAGTTTCGCCCGCTAAAACAGGTAAAAACACGGTGAAGCAACTACCCCACTCACCGGCTTCCGGGTTAATCTGACTCATGGCGGTAATGAGGCCGCCATGATTTTCGGCCACTTTTTTACAGATAGCCAGCCCCAATCCGGTACCGCTATACTGATTACGACTGTGCAGCCGCTGAAACAAATGGAAGATACGTTCGCTGTGTTTCTGGTCGAATCCAATCCCATTGTCCTGAATGGCAACAGCAGCCCAACTGGTTGTCTGTTTGTGAGTGAGTGATGCCGGGAGTTGGCTGGGCCGGACGGAAAGGGCGGTTACCGAGATAATAGGTGGAATTCCTTTCCGACTGAATTTAAGCGCATTGGTTAATAAATTCTGGAAAAGTTGACGAAGCTGCGTAGCGTTGCCGCTGAGCGCGGGTAAACCGCTGACACTGATTTGAGCCTGCTTCTCCTGAATAACTAGTTCTAAGTCGCCCAATACGTCGGAGATAATCTGATTAAGGTGGATGAGTTTAAACGGCTCCTGATCCGACGATAACCGCGAAAAGCCGAGTAACTCCCGAATCAGCGACTGCATCCGGTCGGCTCCCGACATCATTCGCTGGATAATATCGCGGGCCTCTGGGGGCAAGGCAGTTGCGTACTGATCGAGCATTACCTTGCCAAACATTTGCACTTTGCGAGTTGGCTCTTGCAAATCGTGCGAGGCTATGTAGGCAAACTGCTCGAGACTCTGATTCGATTCGCGCAGTTCGACAACCAGTTTTTCGACCTGTTGTAAGGCTTTTTTCTGCTCACTTACAATCGTGTACGACGAGATGATGAGGGTATCGCTAATGCAGGAAACGCAATTTTCGAGGTGGTTATCGATGCCTTCGCCCTGGTAATGAATCTCAAACCGCTGGGGTTGCCCCGTACGCAGGGTTTCGCGGTAGGCAGTCCAATAGTGGGTTTGTTTTACCGACGGGAAGTGGGTGAGCATGGTGCTACCCACCAACTGGCTTTCAGTCAGCCCCGTGTCTTTGAGTACATCGTGGCTTACCCGCACATACCGCAGGTCGGCCAGTTCGCCCGCATCGTCACGAAGCACTTCCAGCACCGACAGGCCACCTTTCATATTGAGCAGTACGCCATCGAACAGGAATGCCTGTTTCTCGATGTAGGCCGAAGCCTGTTTGCTGGCGGTTACATCGTTGTATGTGACAATGATGCCATCAGCGTGTTTGGATACGGCTACATCGTACCAGCGGTTAAATATAGGGTAGAATAGTACCTTACGAAATGGGTCGCCCGTTTCACATACCGCTATATATTCCTTAAACAGCCCCGCTTCTTTTGTCTGCGGGTGCAGGCCCAGAATAGTCCCTTTAGCTTCAATTTCGGCCCGTGTCAGGGGCGACTGGGCTAAACCGGCTTCGTTAATGGCTATGTACTGAAAATCAACAATCTGCCCCTGTTCATCGCGTACGGCTTCATAGATGGTGATGCCATTCAGAGAGGTTTCCATAACCCCTTTAAACAGGTCGTTCTGCTGTTTAAGGTCTAACTGGGCTTTTCTGCGCTGGGTAATGTCCGTAAAAACGGCAATCAGCGTATCAGCATCTACGGGCGATACCGTCAATTCGAGGTAGCGGTTAGTATGGGGTTGCTGGAAATCAATTTGAAAGGGTTGTCCAGTGTTTATGACGGCGCGGTAAGCAGCCAGTAATCCTGACGATTCAAACAGGGGATTTAACTGCGAGATGGTTTGGGTGAGAACTTCCTGCTCGGTATGCCCACCCATGGCTAAGGCTACCGGGTTAATCAGAATGGCTTGAAAGTCAGTAATGTTACCCATTGCATCGCGAATGGCCTGCTCGACCGTAATGCCCACGGGCGAGGCAGTGAAGGCCGTATGCAGTAACAGTTGCTGTTGTCTGTCGGTCTCCAGAATGGCCTGGCGATGGGTAGGAACCTGTTGGACAGGTTGGCTGGGGGTACGTATGGGCTGGAAACTGATGAAAAATCCGTTACTGACAGGCCGGATACCGAGTTCGAACCATTGGTTTTGGGCCGGAAGAAAATACGGAAAATCGAGCGTTTCCTGCTGGTTGGCCACCTGACTCAGCCGGTCGGTCAGTTCGCGCAGGTGGGGACTGTGCTGAAAGAGCAGTTGCCTTTTAAGTTGCTCCGGCGTATAGCCCAGTAGGGTTAAAGCCGCATCGTTATAATAGGTGGTTTGATAATCTAGAATAGTTCCCTCCGGGTCGCGAATAGCCTGTAATGCCAATACTGCTGATGGCAATTGCCTAAGCATATCCTGCAAAAGAGCCATTGAATGATCGGTAGTAGGTAAAGGAGCAGCAGACATACATTGAGTAAGCAACTGCTTGACAAACTGCCGGGCCAACTAAAATGTTTTGTCTCAACCTACTTCCTATGGGTAGAATCGACCGTTTGCCACAATTCAGTTACCTGGAGTCTATTCGTAAAATACTTTTGTGTTGTTGCAACAACACTCAACCTACCTGTGTCTTTTTATAAAGTATATGTCTTTTTTATACCGATTACTACTCTCCGTTAGTCTTTTTGTTCCCGTTGTAGCCCTGGCAGATGTGCCAGCTCCTGCCGACGAAAAATACGAGCTGCATATTCATCAGGCAAAAGGCCCCATTAAACTCGACGGGTTGCTTAACGAGCCTGACTGGCAGGTAAGTGAACAGGCGGGGCATTTTTTTCAGAATTTCCCCTTCGATTCTTCCTTTGCCCGTCTGCCTTCGGAGGTTCGGGTTACCTTCGATGCTAACTTTCTTTACATTGGAGCCACCATTACCCAACCCCGCAGCACCTACATTACCCGGTCGCTAAAACGCGACTTTGAAGGGGGCAGCAGCGATGTGTTTACGGTCAACATCGACCCTTTCCGCGATAAACTGAACGGGTTTCATTTTGCTGTATCGCCATTTGGGGTGCAGCGCGAAGGGCTGATTGCCAACGGTTCCGACTTGTCGCTCGACTGGGACAATAAGTGGTACGTAGAGGTGAAAAACTACGACGATCACTGGGTGGCCGAAATTGCCATTCCGTTTAAAACCTTGCGCTATCGGCAGGTGGCGGGCGAGAATAGCTGGCGGATCAATTTTGGGCGTAACTCCCTGAAAGAAAATGAGATAACAAGCTGGAGTCCTGTTCCCCGGCAGTTTAGACCCAACTCGCTGGCGTTTACGGGCCTGCTGGTCTGGGCCGACGAACCCCCTAAACCGGGGGGCAATGTCTCCATCATTCCGTACATATCGGCCCGTAGCCTGCGCGATTTTGAACTCCGCACCCCTGCTGATCGGCATCTGACGGTTGGGGGCGATGCCAAAATTGCGGTTACCCCCTCCCTGAACCTCGATTTGACCATTAACCCTGATTTTTCGCAGGTAGAGGTTGACCGGCAGGTAACCAACCTCAGCCGGTTTGAGTTGTACTTCCCGGAACGGCGGCAATTTTTCCTCGAAAACAACGACCTCTTTGGCAACTTTGGGTTTCAGAATAGTCGCCCGTTTTTTAGTCGGCGGATTGGCATTGCGCGGGGTATGGTAACCCGCATCAGCACCGAAGGCGACACCGTACGGTACAGCACAAACGTAAACGTGCCGATTCAGTTTGGGGCGCGACTAAGCGGGCGACTGGATAAAAACTGGCGAATTGGGCTGCTGAACATGCAAACCGCCCCTGTAGCCGATATTGCCCTGCCCGGAGCCAACTATAGCGTGGGCGTGTTGCAGCGCAAAGTCTTCAGCCGCTCAAACATCGGGTTCATTTTCGTGAACAAGCAAAATTTTTTGGGTAACCAACCGGAGGGGCAGTTGAACACGGTTGCTCCTTACAACCGGCTCGTTGGTCTGGAGTATAACCTCAACTCGAAAGACAATAAATGGGATGGCAAGTTCTATTACCACCGCTCATTTAGCCCGCTTGAGTCGTCGGCTGATGCGCAAGCGGGGGCTATCTCGCTGAATTACACTACCAACCGACTAAACTTTCAGTTTCCAGTGCAATATACGGGGCAGCATTACCGCGCCGAAGTGGGGTATGTGCCGCGCCGGGGGTTTACTCTGGTAAACCCTCAGGTGCAATACAGCATCTACCCGAAGAACCCGAATGTAGCGCGGGTCATCAACTCCTGGGGCTTTGGGAACGAAAACTCATTTTCGACCAACCTGCTCGATAACCGGCTTACCGACCGCAACAACGATGTGTACGTATATGCCAGTTTTCTAAACCAGGCCGAGGCCTTTGTCGGAGGCTATAATAACTACACCTACCTGTTTTTCCCCTTTGACCCAACCCATACGGGTGGCCTTGCCTTACCCGAAGGCACGGGTTATACCAACAACGGCGTGTTTGGCTCCTTCTCCTCTAATGCCCGGCGAGCTTTATCAGGGCAGGTGCGGTTTGGACTTGGCGAGTACTTCAATGGCCGTCAGCAAAACATACGGGGCAATTTCACCTATCGGTATCAACCCTACGGGGTGTTTGCCCTCGACTATAGTTACAACAGCATTAACCTGCCGCAGCCCTATGCCAGTGCTAATTTCTGGCTGCTTGGCCCCCGAGCTGAACTATCGTTTAGTCGAAGCCTGTTTTTTAGCACCTTTGTGCAGTTCAACACTCAGTCTAACAACATTAATATCAACTCGCGGCTGCAGTGGCGGTTCCGGCCTGTCTCCGACTTTTACCTGGTCTATACTGACAATTACTACTCCGATCAGTTTTTTCAGAATCCGTCAGTTAAAAACCGCGCCCTGGTCCTGAAGATGACGTACTGGCTGAATGTTTAGGGAGCAGGATGTAGGGTGAAAAACCGAAAAACGATTTGCACCATGACCCCGAAATCCCTACTTTTGCAGTCCCTTGAGGCTACGCACCCATTTGTGGAGATAAGCCAGGTTCGTTGCCGGGTTGGCGGAATCGGTAGACGCGATGGTCTCAAACACCATTGTCTGCAAGGACATGCCGGTTCGAGTCCGGCACCCGGTACACTAAACCTCTGTAAGTATCTATTCGGTAGATAGTTGCAGAGGTTTCTACCTTTTTACCGATATAGTACCGAAACAAAATTCAATTTACTCCTGAATCGGCTGTATTTCTTCTGCATGTGCTACTCTATAGCCTTGTACATAAAAAAGCACGCGTTCGTTTTCTTTAGCGAAATTCAAGCACTTTCGATTGAAGACCGGGTGCGCTTATCGTCACGGTAACAGCACCCGCTTTTTGTTGGGACTGTACATACGCCAGTAACCTTCC
>JBBQUC010000117.1:0-9468 GCA_038212815.1 Cytophagales bacterium | reverse complement strand
AATCAGGTCTAGCTCTACCCCCCGGTTTTCTACCTTGCCCGCGTTGACATAGGGCGCAGCCGCACTGCCCCCCGATTTGGGAGTTGGCACCGGTACCAGAATATCGGAGGTTTGTTTCAGGAATACATCGGCGGTGAACTGGATTTTATTCCTGAAGAAAGCCATGTCCAGGCCAATATCGGTTTGGGTCGATGACTCCCATTTCACGTTACTGTTGCCCCGGCTCACCACGGCGTAGCCCGGCACCGTTTGCCCACCCAGCACGTAGTTGAACCCACTGCCAATGAGCGATGCATAGGGGTAGTTACCAATGTCCTGATTGCCCAACTGACCAATACTAGCCCGCAGTTTCATGGCCGATACGGTATTGGCGAGGGGCTGAAAAAATGCTTCCTGGTCGATGTTCCAGCCCAGCGACCCAGAGTAGAAATTGGCGTAGCGGTTGCTCGGCGAGAACCGCGAGGACCCATCGCGCCGGACATTCGCCGAGGCCAGGTACTTGTTCTTATACGCGTAGTTGACCCGCCCAAACAGCGAAAACAGCGACCAGCGCGAGTCACCCTCGAACGACTGCCGCCCGGTAATGTCCACGCCCTGCCCCAGGTAACGCAGATTGCTGACCTGATCCACAAAATTGCGGTCGGAGCCACCAATGTCGCGGCTTACATTATGGATGGCCTCGGTGCCAGCCAGTACGCTCAGGTCGTGCTTACCCCTAAAAGTTTGGGTATAAGTCAGGGTGTTGTTCCAGGTGAGGGTGCTGATGGGGCTAACCCGGTTGGTGAGCGTAGCGGGGCTGTTGATGCGCCCGTTGGTACCCCAGTTTTCGTTATAGGTTTTGCGGTTGATGATGTTGAGGTCAAGCCCCCCATCGGTGCGAAACCGCAGGTGTCTGGTGATGTTCCACTCGCCAAACAAATCGCCGAAGAGCCGGTATTGCTGCTCAGTATTGTCTTGCTTCTGCGCCAGCCCAACGGGGTTATACCCATCGCCAAAAAAAGCAGGCTGGGTGGGCAGGTCGGTGTATTGGCCGTTCTGGTCGAAGACGGGGATAGCGGGGGTACGGAACAGGGCGTAGCGAACAATACTACCGCCATTGCCGCCGTAGCCATCGCCCGAACTGCCCACAATGCTGCGCCGGGCGTAGGTGATGTTCAGATTGGTACCCACTTTTACCTTGCCGTTGATATCAGAATCGAGGCTGGCGCGGAGGGCGTAACGTTTATACCCCGAATTGAGGATAATCCCGTCCTGATTGAAGTAATTACCCGACAGCAGGTAGTGCGAGCGGTCGGTGCCCCCGCTGAACGAGAGTTGATAGTTTTGGATCGGTGCGGTACGGAAAATAGCCTTCTGCCAATCGGTGTCGGCCAGGGTCAGGTTAGTAGGAATGAGTCGGCGCAGGAGGTTGGGGTTGGTAATTCCCACGTTATCGTTGGTAGCGGCTTCGTTGTAAATAGCGATGTATTGGGCGGTATTGGCCATTGGAATGAGCCGCCCGTGCTGCTGAAACCCCGTGTAAGCGTTGAAATTGATCCGGGGTGCGCCGGTTTTGCCCCGTTTGGTGGTTACAACAATGACCCCATTAGCCGCCCGCGCCCCGTAAATAGCCGCCGAAGAGGCATCTTTCAGCACCGACATGCTCTCGATGTCGGCGGGGTTCAGCACGTTGAAGGCATCTTTGGTCGGCACCCCGTCGATGATGAACAGCGGACTGTTATCGTTGATGGAGCCAACGCCCCGGATGCGCACGGCCACGCCCTCGCCCGGTGCGCCCGTTGCCTGCGTAACCCGCACCCCCGACGATTTTCCCTGCAAAGCCTGGTCGATACCCGCCACCGGCAGGCGGTCGATGTCTTTAGCCGTAATGGTCGAAACGGCACCCGTCAGGTCTGATTTCTTTTGGGTGCCGTAGCCCACCACGACAATTTCATTCAGTGATTTCGTATCTTCAGCTAAGGTAACGGTCAGTGTAGTACGACTACCGATAGTGATTTCCTGCGCCACGTAGCCAATGGAGGAAATTTGCAGTACTCCCCCCTCGTCGGAGATAGTTAGCCGGAAACGGCCCTGCGCGTCGGTGCTGGTGCCGGTTTGCGTACCTTTCAATACGACATTAGCCCCCGGAATCGGTTGATTTTTATCGTCGGTGACAGTGCCGTTGATGGTTTTCTCCACCACAGCTAGTTCCTCGCGGACAGGTGAAGGGATTACGCCGGGGGCAGCTTGTGGGGTAGCCTCCGTCACGTTGAGTTTCAGCACAATGAGCCGGTCGGTGGTGAGGGCGTAGCCAATACCGAGGGGGGTCAGCAGGTCGGTCAGCACCCTGTCTAACCGCTCATTTTTGGCCGACACTGATACCCGCCGGTCGGCCCGGATCAGTTCGTAGCTGTAGGCAAACTGCACGTCGGCGGCTTTTTCGAGCCGTTCCAGCACGGCCTCTATCGGCAGGTTCGTAACCGAGAGGCTGACTGACCGTTTCAGCGGGTTCTGGCCGGCCACCGCTACCCCACCCGCCAGCAGGAGCAGAGCCAGGCAAAGGTGCTGAAGCCACCACTCAGATTTGTAAATGCGTTTTTCCATAGATGTTGAGTTTAAAACCCCACCACAATCTGCCGCTCCTGCACTTGATACGTGGTGCCGGTACTGGCCGTAATAATGTCTAGCTTTTCAAACAGCGAGGTATCTTCCAGTCGGGCGGTGAGGGTGGCGCGGGCCAGGGCTGCCTCGTCGAACTGAATAGAAATTCCGTAGGCTTTTTCGAGCGTGTGCAGCACCTGGGTGAGGGGCGTACGCCGAAACGTGAACGACAGCGGTTGGGCGGGCAAGCCCGCGCTAACCGGCTTGCTAACCACACTTTTCACCAACTCGGCCCGGTTGGGTGCGAACGTAACCTGCTCATTCGGCAGCAGCAATACCCGGTTTGTTCTAGCCTGCCTATTGCCCCGTGCCTGCTCAAAAACAGCCACTTTCCCCGTTTTTACCGCCACGCGCACCCCACCCGTTGGGGCCGCGCTAATGGCGAAACTGGTGCCAAGTACCTCCGTGGTGAGCCGGTTGGCATACACCCGAAACGGGCGGGCTGGATTCTTCACTACCTCAAAAAACGCACTCCCTACCAAATATACCTCTCGATTAGTACCCGCAAACATCGCAGGGACCCGCAGGCGGGCGTTGGGTTGCAGCAGTACTAAACTCCCGTCGGGCAACCGTACCGGCTGGGCCACCGACCACGTATTGACCAGGCTGGTCAGCATAGCCGTGGGAGCAGTATGGCTTCGGGCCGTTGGCGCGGGTGGTGTGTCCCCACTGCCAGCCAAACCAACCTGCCAGCAACAGCACCACCACCGATGCCGCCACCCGGAACCCCCGCCCTACCCAGCGCAACGGCTGAGGCATTGGCCTGACCATTTCCTCGGCAGGTAGCTCGGCAACGGCCAGCAACTGGTTCACGCGAGCCTCCACCTCCCTGCCCGTTAGCGTAGGCAGGTCGCCCCGCACTGTCAGCAAAAACGCACGGGCGAGGTCGGCCAGGGGTTGCTCTGCCGGGTGCTGCGCCAGGTAAGCAGGCCACCGCCCGGCAGGGTCGGGGTCATACACCCATTGGCGGAACGACTCGTCGTCGATGAATTGCTGTGCAGTCATACTGTGATTACCGGGAGGTAGTATGATGAGACACCCAGCCGCAAAAAGTAACCGTCGGGTGGTATAATTTTTTTAGAAAATTGTGTTCAGGGGCGAATCAGGAGCAGAAACAGGTAAAGGGCGGCATCCTGCCAGTAGGTACGCAGGGTATGGAGGGCATTTTGGAGATAGTTGGCTATCACCTGCCGGTTCAGGCCCATGGCGGTAGCAATCTCGTCGTAGCTCAGGTTTTCGTAGTATTTCAGGTAAAGTGCCTCGCGCTGCCGTTTGGGGAGCCGGTCGAGCGACTGCCGCAGGTACTGCTCGCGCTGGGCATCGGACTCGTGCTGGATATAGTCGGTTTCGGGGCTGGTGTAGCTCCCGGTCAGGTGTTCCAGCGCGTCTATATCGGCGCAGCAGGCATCGGGCTGGGTGGTTTGCCGGAGCAGGTTATTGCGGAGGGCCACAAACAGGTACGCCTTTACGGAGGCCACGGGCGCGAGGGTTTGGCGTTTCTCCCAAATGCGCAGAAACAGGTCTTGCAGGCAATCCTGAATCAGGGGATTAGCGGGGGTGAGTTTATGGCCGTATTGAAACAGCGCACGGTAATACCGCTCGGCCAATTGGCCCAATGCAGTTTTATCGCCCTGTTGAATCTGTTGCCAGAGCAGGGCATCGGCGGGGGGTTTCTCCCGATGTAAGCCAGTCATAGCGGAGTGCTGTCAGTGAACGCTACCCGATAATGCAATTTTTTACCGGGAAAAGTTAATACTTATTCGGGAGAACGAGGCAAAATCTTAGGGAATGGATCGGCTGTCTTTGTCTGAAATCGCCCGGTCGGTTAGTACAGGCTTAATTTATTATCCAGAAAATCAGCTTATTTTAGCTCCATAAATTTCCCCTGACGGTTCCGGGGGTGTTCGCTGAACTGTGTCAGCGGGGTTTAGTCGAAACGATGGGGCTTCGCTTAATAAATTCCTCAAAATAATGCTGAACTGGTTAATAATCGCTCCGGCGACCCGGTGGCTGATGATCTTGATGATCTGCATATTTGTGAATGTAAACAGATGACAGCCAAACTGAGTAATATACTAAATTCAAATGCAGGTGAAGCCATTCCGCAGATGTCTAAAGAATGGATTGAGGATGTAATTGTAAGAATGGGATTAACTTCAAAATTAACCACTAAAAATCTTGGCAGCCTTCTTGATGAAGTAATTAATAAGCGTCAGATAGATTATACCAAATCACATTTGGGGGTTCATAAAACTGAAAAACTAATATACGTAGTAAAACTACAGTAGATATCGAGCGAATTGAAAATATCGAACACAGATATTTTACTGAGATCGAACTCGAAGGTGAAAAACGAATTGCAGATCGCTGTTCGCCTAATCGTACCATTATAGAAATTTCTGTTGGAGGTGATATGTCAAGATTGCGTAATATAATCCAGCATACCTATTTACAGAAAGCACTTTATGTGGACAATGATTTTAGCCTTTCTAAAAAGCTTTGTTATGACATAGGTAAGCTTGTAGAAGTAGAGTACTACGGGCATAAAAATAGTTTAACCTATCCGTTGGTAGCATCAATTGACTACCACCAACGAGCTTCTTTTGTACTGTTCTCTGATCACCGTCACCTGATTCGCAAATTTCTCGACTTTGAATACGCTATGTATGGAGATTCATATCAAGACATTCGTACCCGTTGGCGGCAAGTTGAACGTGGGCCGGCTTTGTATGCCTATGCCATGTACAGTTTAGCCAACGGCGATTTTGCGCGTGTAGAGCAATGTGTAGAAGTAGCCACACGGCTTTACAATAAAGGTGAGCATAAAAAAGCCCATCTAGAAGTTCACATTGCCATCTGGCAAGCCATCAAGGAACGTGATAAAGACAAACTAAACAATACTCTGCTTGATTTAATCCGGAAAGCCCATTGGTATTTTAATCCTAAAATAGATTTTGATGGCTTTTTTATTTCCAGTCCGGCGGTTGGCTATTTAAAGGCGGCTTGGTTACTGGATTTAGAAGTTGAAGTGGATCATAAATATATTCCAATGGAAATGATGCCCTATAATCCGCTTCATCATTATGAGAAACGTTATTGGTTTTTATTAGATGACTAATATTCTGACAGCTTATTCTGACACGGTAACTGCCCTGTGAAAACTACTGAAAAACAGGCGTTTATTTTTGAAATAAAACATCAAAATTAAGTTGTCAAAACACTAACTAGGAGTGTGCGCTGAACTATGTCAGCGGGGTTTAGTCGAAGCACTGGGGCTTAGCTTAATGAATTCCTCAAAATAATGCTGAACTGGTTAATGATCGCTCCGGCGACCCGGTTCCTTCCAGTTATAGGTCGTCGTCTTCCGTTTCTCGTGTATAGATAAATCAGTTTTTGCAAAGCCAAGTCCGAACTGAAGGCTCCTTTTGTTTTGGCCACTTTGCGTAACTGACGCTGGCAGCCTTCGACCGTATTGGTCGTGTACATCACCTTGCGGATGGGGGCCGGATAATCGAAAAAGGGTGATAAGAGTTCTCATTTCTCCAGCCAGGTCTGTACCGATTTGGGATACTGATGACCCCACTTTTCCTGCACCAATAGCAAATTTTCCATGCGTTGTACTCAATCGGGAGCTAAACCTTACGTGAAAACATCCATTCTTCTCTTCGCCACTTTATGGTTCTAAAGGGAGTTTTGAGCTATATTTTTCCAGGTCAATTGTGTCGTATTCGCTAGTTTATGAACTATATCGTCAATGTCATTTACGAAAATGACGAGTCCGGCTACTACGTTTATTCCCCTTAATTAAAAGGCTGTCAATCGCAGGGAGATACCGTTGAAGAAGCCCGCGACAATATTCAGGAGGCCATTGACTTATATCTAGAAACCCTGGCATCAGACGAGATTAACGAATTGCTGGGTCATGAAGTAATCACCTCCACCATCGAAGTAGCCCTTGCCTAAACTGCCGATTATGGAAGCAAAGGAGACAGAATAGCTCCACGCTCCTCCCCTTATTCACTGCGCAAACTGGTTACGGGGTTCATCAGGGCGGCTTTGATGCTTTGGAAACTCACCGTGAGCAGGGCGATGCCCACGGCTGCCACAATGGCCACGCCGAAGTACCACCACTCCAGAGGGATGCGGTAGGCGTATTTCTCCAGCCAGCCACTCAGAAAATACCAACCCAGCGGAAAGGCCAGGAGGGCCGCCAGCAGCACCAATCCCACAAACTCTTTCGACAGCATCGCCACCAGATTCGGGATACTAGCCCCCAGCACTTTCCGAATACCAATCTCTTTCGTGCGCTGCTCAGCCGTAAACGCAGCCAGCCCAAACAACCCCAGGCAGGAGATAAAAATGGCCAGAAAAGCAAAATACCGCGATAACTGCCCAACGGTGTTTTCGGCCTTATACAGGTTGGCATACTCCTGGTCGGTGAAGGCGTATTTGAACGGAAAACGCGGGTTGAATTTCCGGAAAATAGCCTCCAGGCTGGCTACGGCCTGTTTGGTTTGACCCGGCTCCGTTCTGACCAGCACATGGCCCCAATTGTCGGTGGTGTCGGTGGCTCCGCGCTGCAACTGCAAAATGAGGGGTTCGATGGCCGAGTGCAGGGAGTTGACGTGAAAATCTTTCATAAGGCCAATGATTCGCCCTTTTTTACCCCCCATTGTCATCTCCTGCCCCACGGGCTGTTTATACCCCATTTTCCGGGCCGAGGTTTCGTTAATCAGGTAATTGCTGGTATCGGTGCTGTAGTCTGCCGAAAAGTCGCGCCCATCGAGCAACTTGATTCCCATTGTTTTCACGTAGTTATACGACACCGCATTCTGCCCGAAGAGAATCAGTTGGGTGGTATCTTTTCCGGGCCACCTCACCCCGCCTGTCGAGCTACCCAATTCAAGCGGGCTAGACTGGGCGCAACTCACCGACCGGATGCCCGGCTGTTGCGCCAACTCCTGCCGAAACGTCTGGAAATTTCGGGCCAGATCGCCTTCCAGGGGCATATACAGCAGGTTGTCGCGGTTGTAGCCCAGGTTTTTGTGCTGGATAAACTGAATCTGCCGATACACCACAAAGGTGCCCAGAATCAGCAGAATTGATACCCCAAACTGTAGCACCACCAGCCCTTTACGGAAAAAAGTGGCACCCGACTTAAATTTCAGGCCACCTTTCAGAATAACCACCGGGTTGAGGGCCGACATGAACAGGGCCGGGTAACTACCCGCCACTAACCCGGTTAGGAGAGCCAGGCTAAACAGCACCAGCAGAAACGCCGGGCGGGTAAAATCGAGGGTCAGGTGCTTGGTGGTCAGCTCGTTGAAAACCGGCAGAATCAGCCACACCAGCAGCACCGAAAATACTAGCGCAATCAGGGTAATCAGCATCGACTCGCCCAAAAACTGGCCCATCAGGCTGTTGCGGTACGCGCCCACCACTTTCCGCACGCCCACCTCTTTGGCTCGTTTCACCGAGCGGGCGGTGGCTAAATTCATGAAGTTGATGCAGGCAATGGCCAGAATAAAAATGGCCACAATGGAAAATATCTTTATGTAGTCGATCCGCCCGCCGTTTTGCTGGCCCGCTTCCCAGTTGGAGTAGAGGTACGACTCGCCGTAGTTTTGCAGAAACAACTCGACGTTGCTGTCTTTCTTTTTGGTTTTGATGTAGTTTTTGATCTTGGCATTCACCCGCTCGAGGGAGGTATTGGGGCCGAGTAGCACGTAGCAGCGGGGGCCGTTGTTGCCCCAGTCCTGCGCCCACTTATTCGCTTTTTGCCAGCGGTCGTAGTTGAGCAGAAACTCAAATTTCAGCGACGACGCTTCGGGGATGTCGGCCAGGATACCCGTTACCAGCACATCGGTTTTGTTGTCGATCCTGACGGTTTTGCCCATTGGGTTTTGGCCCCTGAAGTACTTATCGGCCAGTTTCTGGGAGATAACCAGCCCGTCGGGCCGTCGGAGGGCCGTTTTAGGATCACCCTCTTTGAGCGCGAACGAAAACATGGTCAGGAAATCGGCCTGCACGTAGCGGCCTTTTTCTTTCTCGAAGGTATTGCCCACCGTAAACAGCGGGGTCTCTTCCCAGAGTATCTGACTGGCCAGTTGAATATCGGGAATATCTTTAACGATGTTTTGAGCCAGCACACCGGGCGTGGAGGAATACGTATTGATGGTGCCGGTATAGTGCTGATTTTCCATGACCCGGTACAACCGACTGTCATACTGGTGGAAGCGGTCCATCCGCAGTTCGTCCTGCACCCACAGGGTGATGAGCAGACTACAAGCCATGCCGAGGGCAAGGCTCAGCACATTGATAAACGAGAAGGTTTTGCTTTTGAGAATGTTGCGCCAGGCGATTTTCAGGTAGTTGCGAAGCATAGCCGGAAAGAAGTTGGGTTGAGTAACCGTTGGGTTGGGAGATACCTGGCACAAAGACACCCCGATTTTCGGTTCGTTGCCTGCCCGGTAGCTCAACCCTCAACAATTTTTGGGTAGCTCACCCGGACTCTCAGCTAAACTCATTACCGAAATTACGGTTATAGAGGGGTATGAGCCACATAAATCAACTCCTGTATTTCATCTCACAAACCTACCGGCAGGTTCAGCTTTCGGTTGGCAAGGGTGCAACCCTGTATCCCTACAGCGAATTTGCCCGGCAGGTTCATGCCCTGTTAGCGGCTGTGGGCAACGAAGACACTGCCCGAAAACTGACCATTGAACTCGTGGAAGAGGCCGCAGCCCGCAATGAAACCACCGATTATTTACGGCAGAAACTGGTAGCCGCAGCGGGTTGAGCAAGGCGTATAACAGCGTCTCATTTTTT